>JASIBJ010000508.1 GCA_030045215.1 Streptosporangiaceae bacterium
TGACGCAAGGCGAGCTGACTGCCGAGATAGCAGCGCGGCCGGATGCCGTCCCCGCCCAGTCGGTCATGGTCATCCCGGCCGGCGTGCCGCACCGCATCTGGAACTCATCATCGACCCCGGTGCGCTATCTGGACCTCGACGTCCCGGCGCCAAGGGCCTACGCGAAACTCGCCCCTGCCCGGTAGGCAACTCTCCCCCTCGATGCGGAACCGCAGACCGCCGCCGAGCGTCGGGCTCGGCCGAGAGGAGCTGGCCAGGTGTCCAAACTAGACCCGGCCAAGACCGTCATCATCCGTCCGGCCGACATCCCCGGCGTGTACCAGATCACGCGCCCGCGGGCAGCGTTGCCGAGGCCGTGCTGGCGGGAAGCGAGGAAGGAGAGGGCGCCGGACATCGTCGTAGTGGCCACCACGAGCAGGCGGCCGGTAATAACTACGACCCGACGAGCGCGTCGGTCAACGGGTCGATGCCGGCCAGCTTCACCTGCAGCTCGGGGCCGAGCTTGTACCGTTCGGCCAGCGCGGCAGGCGATATGTACATGACCTTCGTCTGCCCGTCGTCGTCCCATACGAGCACCTTGAGCGGCAGATCAAGTGCGGCATACGGTGAGGCCTGCATGACGAGCGTGCCCGCGGCGGGATTGCCGAAGACCACGAGTACGGTGTCGCGCAGTTTGAGGCCCGCATCTTTCGCCGCGGCGGTCTGATCTATCACGGCGAACGTCTTCATCCCCTTCGCGGCAATCATGTCCGTGAAGCGCGTCACCGTGTCTGCCACCGACCGAGAGCTGAGCTTGGTGACAACACCGGCCCCGTTGCCCCCTCGTTCCCCTGGCATTCGCAATTCTCCTTAACGCCCGAGCCTCGCCGTCCCCGTCAGCGGATCAGGTCTTTGCTTTCACTGTGTGCCCGCCGCCGGCTGGCCCTATTCCGGTATCCGCCCTCGCCGGACTCGTGATCGCCATAGTTGCGGGCTTCGGGCGTCGGGCCGGCGCCGACAAGCCGGAGCTGCTCGCCCGGCCATATTCCGTTAGATACTGAAAAGGCAGTACGCCATTCTGACGGGCGCTCAAGCGCTGACGCCCATCCGGGCCCACCCGGCCGAGCTAGTAAGAGTAGGTATCGTCGACCATTCCGACGTCGTAGACGGGGCCGCCGTTGAAGCCAGCCATACCCGGGTACCCTCCGCCGGCGAGCAGGTCCAGTCGCCGACCCTGGTGCCTCGGGACGCGACCGGCGGCCGGCCAGCGGCCGCCATCTTTGGCTTATCAGGCTGTGGCTATCTATATAGTTTCAGGCGTAACCGGGCCGGAAGCCGGCTGAGGCGGGCGGAGAGGATCTCCTCAGCACAGTGAGGGGAAATGGGTGCACGAGACGACGCAGCGTGAGCAGTCAGAGCCTGTTGGGCGCCAGGGCCGATCGGCCCTGCCCGGCCCCGACAGCCTCATCTGGCTCGTGGCCGTCTGTGTGCTGTTCGTGCTCTCCGAGCTCGTCCCCCATCTGCTGAAACTGCCGCTCGGCGCCGATGAGATCACCTATATCGCGCGGACCAGTGCCCGCTCCTCGGGCGTCTTCCTCCCGCCCGTGCACGGTCACGGCGTCGGCCTGCTGGCCGCCCCGGTGACCCTGCTCACTACCTCACTGACGGCGCTGCGGGTCTGGATGGCCGTGCTGTCCGGCCTGGCGCTGTTCGGCTCCTTGCTGTGCTGGCGGGGTCTGCGTCCGGCCTGGGTTCTCGCCCTCGCCGGCCTGATCTTCGGCAGCCTGGCGATCACCGAGATCAGCGGGGTCCAGGTCTACCCGGACTTGTGGGCCGCATTCGGCGGGCTGGCGATCACGGGGCTTCTGCTTCAGGCCGTCGAGCGGCGGATGCGAGCGGCGCTGGTGCTGCCGTTGATCGCATTCGCGGCCCTGGTTATCGTGCTGATGCGCCCGCAAAACATCGTTTTCATGCTCGCTCCGACGTTCGCCGCACCTCTGCTCGTTCGCGGCTGGCGGCAGCCGCGCGTGCTCATCGCGATGATCATCGGAGTTGCGCTCGGTGTTGTCGACTGGGTCGGCGAGGCCTACCTGTGGTTCGGCGGTCTCGGCAACCGGATCACGCTGGCCGGCCAGGAACCGCCGCCATTCCGGGTGAACTTCTCGCTGCTCATGCAGATCAAGACCATGAGCGGCCCCTGGTACTGCCAGCCGGCGCCCTACGGAAATCCGACGCCCTGCCATCCGGGCTTCAGCCACCCTGCGGTGTACCTGTGGTGGCTCGCCTTCTTCGTCGTGGTCGCGATCGGGCTGTACGCGGCCTGGCGCCGCCCGGCGAAGGCTTCATCCCTGCTCGCCGTCCTCACCGCCGCCTGGGTTGGCCTTCTCTACATCGTGTTCGTGCCGTTCGGGGCCCCGCGCTACTTCCTTCCGTGCTGGGCGCTGCTGGCGATCGTGGCCGCGGACGGCGTCGCCTGGCTCGTCACCTCGTTCGAGCCAAGAAAGGCGGGGCTGGCGCTGGCGGGCGTGTTCCTGCTCTCGGGCATCATCTCTCAGCAGGTGGTGCTGGCATCGCTCGCGGCCAATGTCAGGGAAACCAGGCCGTTCGTCAAGGAAGCCGACGCGCTGCGGCGGGATGGCATAAGACCGCCGTGCTTCATCCCCAGCTCTCCGTACGTCAGCTACTACCTGGGCTGCATAGGCGGGTGGACGGGCGGGACCACGCGCGAGGTGTTGTCGCTGACGCCTGGCGGCGACCATGGGTGGCGGGTGGTCAACGTGCCCGGCCCGGTCTCCCCGGTCTGGGTACGCCGATAGCGGAAACCCGCGGTGTCAATCAGGCTCCGCCCCCGGCAAGGCCTGAACCTTCGGCCAGCGGGCTTACGCGCCTGAACCTGCCTCTGTCTAACGACTGTCTAACGACGCAGCGCCGATGATCCATCACAGGCAGTAACTGTGAATAGCGGTGCTAATGAGTCTCAAGAGATAATAGAGACGACGATTTAGTCGTAAAGATGCTGTAAGTCACGTTCGAGTTTCGGCAATTCGGTCCCCCGCGGGGCGAAAGTGGTGCATCGTGAGTAGCCGCAAGCACCTAGCGCGCACGACGTATCACCCCAGTGTGATTCCCGTGCCCTGAACCTCGCACGGGCGTCGGCACGCAGCTGGTCAGGCAGCAATCCTGAATCGGCAACGCAGGTGAAAGCCGAGCGCCGTGACCGCGCCCCGGAACCGAAGGCCAGCCGTGTCTAGCTCCTCTGCCCGGCACCGGAAGCCGTCACGATTTTCCGCCAGTGCTTCGGCCGGATCTGCCCGGCACCGGCACCGCAAGCAGACGCGGTCCTCCCTCATCCGCGGGCCGGCGCTCCTTGCGGCCGCCGCCGGAATCACCCTCGTCGCCGGTGGCGGCGCGTTCGCCGTGACGTCGTGGCCGGGATCGGCTCCGCATTCGGCTTCAGGCCTGGCCGATGCCATAAAGGACGAGGCGGCCGGAACGTCGGCCGGCGGACGCCAGGATGGCGGCGGGCCGCTGGCGACGTCAGCGTCGGCAAGTCCGCACAACTCGGCCAGTCCGCGCAAGTCCTCGGGTCCTCGGAAGGGTCAGCCGAAGGCGCCGGGGACCAAATCAGCGGCTCATCACGTCAAGGCGATCGCGGCGGCCCCGCCGCCGGTCTACCGCAACCCGCTCAGGGACATTAGCGGACTGATCCCCGAACGCGTCGACATGGGTTGTGACTTCGGCGGGTCGGGCCCCATTTACGCTCTGGGCAACGCCGTCATCACCAATGCCACCGCCGACAATTCCGGCTGGCCGGGCGGCGGCTGGATCACCTATCAGCTGACCTCCGGTCCCGCGGCCGGCCTGCAGGTCTACGTCGCCGAAGATGTGACGCCGGCCGTCCAGGTCGGGCAGAAGGTGACCTCCTCCACCGTCATCGCCAACATGTTCAACGGCAGCGCCGGGATCGAGACCGGCTGGGCGATGCCGGATGGCCTCTCCGCGGAGTCGCAGCTCCCGGTGGCCGGCGGCGTCAGCGGGGGCGGCCCGTTCCCCACCGAGGTCGGGCTCAACTTCGACAGCCTGCTGCAGACGCTCGGCGTACCCGCCGG
>JASIBJ010000509.1 GCA_030045215.1 Streptosporangiaceae bacterium
GACAATCAGATCATCGCGCAGGCGGTGGCGGCGGGGGCGCGGATCGGGGAGGTGTCGTGCCCGACCCGGTATCAGGAGGATGCGTCCTCGATTAACCTGCCCCGGTCGGTGAAGTACGGGCTGGGGGTGCTGGCGACCTCGGCGCAGTACCGGCTGCACAAGCTCGGCTGGCGGCACTACCCCTACCTGGACTTCGACCCGCCCGCCCGGATGGGACCGCCAGCGGTCGCTTCGGCCGAGGCCACGCCGGCCAGCGAAGAGGCCGGCAAGTCGGCGCAGGCCGCCCGGTAGCCCGCCGCACCCATCGCGGCCTGCACCGGGCCTGCGCGGTTCACCAGCGATAGCTACTCAGGCGCACCGGCGGGCTCGGCGGACCCCGGCAGCAGCAGGACGGGTACCAGGGCCAGCGCCGTGAAGCCCACGCACCACCAGAACGTGCGGTCGTATGCTGCGGCGAGCCCGGCGGTACGGTCCTGGCTGGCCAGGATCACCGCAAGCACGGCGGCGCCGAACGCGCCGCCGACCTGCTGCATGATCCTGGTGGCGCTGCTGGCGTGCGGGATCTCGGCCCGGTTCAGCCCTTGGAAGGCGCCCGCCATCACCGCGATCGTCGCGGCCCCGAGGCCCGCGCCGCGGACAAAGAGCGCGGCGACGAGGATCGCCACGCTCGGGTGCGGCCCGGCCAGCGCGAACGGGATCGTCCCGACCGCGGCGAGCACGACGCCCGCCAGGGTCACCGGACGGGGCCCGATCCTGTCGGTCAGCTTGCCGACCAGCGTCCGCGGCAGGATGCTGCCGACACCCTGAGGGATCATCATCAGCCCGGCCGCGAGCGGGGAGTACCCGCGGGCCTCCTGGAAGTACAGCGGCAGTAGCAGCATCCCCCCGTAGATGGACAGTCCGGCCAGGAATAGCAGCCACGATGCCCCGCTGAAACTACGGGAGCGGAACAGCCGCAGGTCAACCAGCGGTTCGCTCCGGTCGTGCAGCGCGTGCGCGACGAACCCGGCCAGCAGGACGGCGCCTGCGGCTACCGGCGCCCAGACGGCAGGGTGCCCCACGCTGTGCTGGCTGGCCAGCTGGGCAAGCCCGTAGAGCAGCCCGGCCAGCGCCGGGCACAGCAGCAGCAGGCCAGTGACGTCCAGCCGGGGCCTGGCCGCGCCGGAGCGCGGAACGCCGATGCCCGCCAGGCCGCGCCAGGCGACGGCGAGGGCGATCAGGCAGATGGGCACGTTGACGTAGAAGATCCACCGCCAGCTCGCGTTGCTGATGATCAGGCCGCTGACGACGGGCCCGAGGATCGGCACGACCGCGACGGGCAGGCTGATCGTGGCCATGAGCTTGCCCAGGTTCCGCCCGCCCGCGGCCTGGGCGATCAGGGTGGTGAGCAGCGGGAACAACAGCCCGCCGCCGATGCCCTGCAGCACCCGGAACGCGATCAGGCTGCCGACGCTCCACGAGGCGCCGGAGGCGACCGAGCCGGCAAGGAACAGCGACAGGGCGAACGTCCAGCTTGCTCGCCCGCCGAACCTGGCCAGGCCCCAGCCGCTCAGCGGTATCACCATGCCGAATGACAGCAGGTAGCCGGTGATGACCCACTGGATCGAGGTCACGCTCGTGTGCAGGTCGACGCCGATGGTGTGGATCGCGACGTTGACGATGGACGTGTCGAGCAGGGCCGGAATCGCCCCGCCGAGCAGGATGACGATGAGCCTGACCAGGGCCGGGTCCATCTTCTCCCGCGCCGGGGCCTGCGCGTGCCCGGTGGCGGGCTGTACTGAAGTCATCGGGTCGCTGCCCCCATCTCGTGGCTGTCCTGGCCATGGTCGCGACGGTCGCTGACAGGGCGCGGACAGGGAGCTGACAGACGGACGTCAGCGCGCTGATTAATATACTACACCGTGCAGTATAATTTGGTAAACTGGCAGGTGCAGTTAAATACGGCGGAGGTGAGGGCATGCCAGCTCCGGTCCGCGGACAGCGGCCGCCTCGGCCTCGCACCCGTGATCGGGCCAATCCGGCCGGTCAGGGCGGCGAGGCGGATTTGCGCTTGGACCGGGAGCAAGAGAGCCGGCCAGCCGATCCATCAGAGCCGGTTGAGCTGGCTTCTCGAGCCAGGCGGAGCCGGTCCGCCATCCGGCCCTCAGGACCTGGACCGATCCGCTCACAGCGCACCGGGCCCGGCCGGCCGCCGGGCGGCTCGGAGCTGAAAAAGGCCGCGATCGTGCAGGCCGCCCGTGACCTCTTCGTGCGGGACGGGTTCGAGCGGACGAGCGTCGACGCCATCGCTGACCACGCGGGCGTGTCCAAGCGCACCATCTATAACCACTACGAGGACAAGCGAACGCTGTTCCTCGCCGTGATTCACGAGACGTACGGGGCGATGATCGAGGCGGTCTACGCGGTCATCGACCAGCACCTGACCGACGTCGCCGATCCGGTGGAGAGCCTGACCGGATTCGCGGTCGAGGCCGCCATGCTCGCATTCCGCTCGCCCGACCGGTCCGCGATGATCAGGCTGATGGTGGCCGAAGCCTCGCACTTCCCCGAGTTGCAGCGTGAGCGGATGCGGCCGTTCACCGTCACCGACCGGCTGGCTCAGCGGCTGGCCGCGATGGGAGAGCGCGGGCTGCTCGACATCTCAGATCCGCACGAGGCCGCCGATCACCTGTTCGCCCTCACATTCGGCCAGCTCAACAACCGGTCGCTGTTCGGGACGCGCTCGCTCCCGGACAGCGAGATCCGGCGCATGGCCGAGGGCGGCATCAAGGCGTTCGTCCGCGCCTACCGCCCCGGCTGGAACGCCGGAGTCAGCTAGCGGGAGCGGCCCTGGCCACCGCGGTCGTGGTCTCGGCCGTCTGCGCGGGGGCGGCGTGGGCAGCGACGGTCGGCTTCGGCAGCACCGGCATCGACAGCGCCGATGGGTGCTCGGCGTTGTGCAGTACGTGCAAGGTGGTCGGCACGAGAGTCGCGCTCGTGGCTGGAGGCTCGCCCGTGCCCAGGTTGCGCGCGAAGCGCGGATGGGCGCCACCGGACACCTGCAGCCTGATCCGGTGACCAGCAAGGAACACGTGTGATACATCGGTCAGCTGCAGGCTTACCTCGCCGACCTTGCCCGGTGCCAGATGATCGGGCGTGAGCCTGACAATCTGATCGGTCAGGTTGCGGGACACCCCGCGCTCATCGACGTCGCAGAGCCTGGCGAAGACGTCGCAGTGGCCGTTGTCCGAGCTCAGGTGCAGCCGCGCGACGGGCACCCCCGCCACCTCCACCGGTTCCGAGAGTGGCGCAGTGGAGAAGGTCAGCACGTCGGCGCGTCGTTCAAGCGCGGTGTTGGCGCGGCTGCCGGCTCCGGTCATGGACATGATCCGGCCGCCGACCGAGGGCGTGGGGTCGGCCGGGTCGTACCGAAACGACGTCGCGATCGCGTCCGAGCCTGGCGCCGAATCGCCCAGTACGCCGCGAGGCTGCAGGTACCAGGTTGCCGGTCTTGCGTCCGCCGGCGGCCAGTCGGGCAACTCGCGCCACCGCCCGCTTCCGGAGGTCCAGGCCCGGACTGGCTGCGGCCGCGGACTACGGTTCGCCGTACCGCCCTCGTTCCCCTCCGCATAGGCATCAAGCCAGGCCAGTGTCTCCCTCATGATCAAGCCCACGTCGATGTTCATGTGGTTCCACGGGCCGATCGTCAGGCCAACCGGGACGCCACGGTCACGCAGGGCCCGGTATTGCTGCAGGGTCTCTTCCACGAAGAAGTCATGGAATCCGCTGATCAGGAGCGTCGGCACGCTCACGCGGTCGAGCGCGGTCGTAGCCCGGTAGCCGTCCCAGTACGGGTCGGCGGGGTCGGGGTGGCGGAGCCACTCGGCATACCAGGGGGCGCCGGGCTCGAGTATCTCCGCCGTCCTGGTGACCGGCAGCCGCTGAAGTACGGGCGCCAGCCGCTTGTCCGTCCGGTACATGCGCCACGTGCCCTTCAGCGCGCCCACCTGTTCCTGGCGCGACATCAGGTCGCTCCACATCAGCAGGTTGAACAGTTCGAACGCGCCGTTCGTGAACCCGGCGCCCGCGAGGTCGTGCGGGCTGATGCAGACGGCCATGGCGGTCAGTTCTGGCGGCGGATCCGTCATCAGGGCCCATGCCGCGAAGGCCAGGTAGCTGGCCCCGAAGGCCGCCAGCTTGCCGCTGAACCAGTCTTGCGTCCTGAGCCAGCTGATGGTGTCCTGACCGTCGGCGGCCTCCCACGTCCCCGGCATGAAGGTGCCACCGGAGCCGAAGGTGCCCCTGGCGCTTTGCAGGAGCACGTGATAGCCGCGCTCGGCGAACGGCCGCGCCATCATTGCGAACTGCCAGCCCCGACCGTAGGGGCTGCGCATCAGGACAGTGGGCCTCGGCATCCGGGTCGCCGGGGCATAGTGGTCGGCGAGGAGAGTCACGCCGTCGCGCATCGGCACTCGCACGGCCCGCTCAACGGTGACCTTGTTGCGCTTGGGCGGCAGCCGCCACGAGCGGTTCACGGCCGATCCCAAGAGATCTCCCGGCCTGAGCGGCCTATGCGGTCCTGTTTTCATCTGCGCAGCCTTCTCCCCGCCGGTGTGCGAGGCAGCCTAGTTTATCCGGTTCCAAACGCCTAATGAACTGCTCTACAGCGTTTGCGGTCGACACGCAGATGGATATCGCGAGAGTCGAAATCGCGTCATCATCTCTCCTTCATGTCCGGGCCAATACGGGAAGCGGCGTAAATATGTTCGCGCCTTATTCCGCCTGCGTTGCCACGTTCTCTTTGCTAGCCCGAGGTTGCCAGGGCGGCTCGTCAGCCCCCATTCACGTCCGGTGAGTTACGTCGGCAAATGTGCTCCTCGCGGAATAGCCGCAGGGAGAAATAAGGATCGCGACCCCGCTGACGCCCGGTACTGCGATCCGCCAGGATGGGCCTGTGGAGAGCCTGGTCGCTGGCAAGGACGCCGTGGTTTTCGACTTCTACGGAACGCTCACCCCGTCCACAAGCGATCGGGTGTGGGAACGCCATGCGGCAAGGGTGGCCGACCTGCTCGGGGTTCCCCTGGCCGAGCTCCTGGCGGCACTCAATGAGTCGTTTGGCGAGCGGGTGTCCGGAGCACTCGGTGACGCGACGCAGACCATGCGCACGCTGGCAACCCGGCTCGGTGCGCGGCCTACGGAAGATCGGCTCAGTGCGGCCGTGCAACTGCGCCAGCAACTGCAGAGCACGCTGTTCGCGCCCAGGGCCGAGGCGCTCGCGGTCATTAGCGATCTCCGTGCCGCGGGTTTGCGGATCGGCCTGGTGTCGGACTGCACCTGGGAACTCCCGAACGCCTGGCCACAACTACCTCTCGCGGCCTTGGTGGACGCGCCGGTCTTTTCCTGCGCGGAGGGAACGCGCAAGCCGGACCGGCGGCTATTCCGTACGGTCGCCGCTCGCCTCGGTGTCGACCCTGCGGCGTGCCTCTATGTTGGGGACGGCGGCGGGCGAGAGCTCACCGGGGCTGCCGGCGTCGGCATGACGGCTGTGCTGCTGGCCGGCCCCGACTGGCATCCGCACGGCGCGATCGAGCGGGAAGCTGACTGGAAAGGTCCGCGGATCGGCTCGCTGACCGAGTTGGTGCTCCGCTGATGTGCGTCTGGGCCAGCCGGCCGCCGGGCAGCTATCCGCAGGTTCCGGCCGGGACCGGGTCGTAGGCCAGGTTGGGCCGCAGCCAGTACTCGACGTCGGCTACGGACTCGCCCTTGCGCGCGGCGTAGTCCTCGACCTGGTCCTTGCCGATCCTGCCGACATTGAAGTACCGGGAGGCCGGGTGCGCGAAGATCAGGCCGCTCACGCTCGCCGCCGGCGTCATGGCAAACGAGTCCGTCAGGCCTACGCCGACCCGCCTGGCATCCAGCAGGTCGACGAGCGTCTGCTTCTCGGAGTGATCCGGGGAAGCCGGATACCCGAACGCCGGCCTTATCCCGCAGAACCGCTCGGCATGCAGGTCATCCATGGCGGGGTCGGCGTTCGGTTCGAACCAGGCTCGCCTCGCCTCCAGGTGAACGTATTCCGCGAACGCCTCCGCCAGCCGGTCGGCCAGTGCCTTGACGCTGATCGCGCGATAGTCATCCCGCTCCGCTTCGTACCGTGCGGCCAATTCGGCGCCGCCGTGCACGGCGACCGCGAACGCTCCCAGGTGATCGCCGCTCGGCGCCACGTAGTCAGCGAGGCAACGATTGGGACGAGAGTCAGGGCGGGTTGCCTGCTGGCGCAGCATGGGGAACGACGGCCCGCCGTCGATAGCGATGTCGTCGCCTTCTGAGTGGGCCGGCCAGAAGCCGTACACCCCGCGTGCCTGCAGCAGACGGCCGTCGATGATCTCGTCGAGCAGCCGCTGCGCGTCGTCGAACAGCTCCCTGGCGGCGGGCTCGGCCAGGATGGCCGGATACTTGCCTCTCAGTTCCCAGGCCGTGAAATAGAACTGCCAGTCGATGAACTCGCGCAGCGCGCGCAGGTCCGGCTGCACGATCCGCGTCCCGGTGAACGTCGGCACCGGCAGGTCATCGAAGCTCACCTGCTCACGGTTGGCCCGAGCCTGCAGGAGGGGCAGCAGCGGGCGCTGCTGCTTGGCCGCATGCAGCTCGCGCAGGCGCTCCTGCTCCGCGCGGTTAGCCTTGTCCAGATCGTCGGCCCGCCCCGGGTCGAGCAAGTCGGAGACCACGCCGACAACCCGGGAGGCGTCCAGCACGTGCACCGTCGGGTTGTCGTAAGCAGGCGCGATCCGGACTGCCGTGTGCTGCTTCGAGGTCGTCGCGCCGCCAATCAGCAGCGGCAGGGTCAGCCCACGGCGCTGCATCTCCTCGGCGACGCTCACCATCTGATCCAGTGAAGGCGTGATGAGACCGGAGAGCCCGACCGCGTCGGCACCCTCGGCAATGGCGGTGTCCAGGATCGTGGCGGTCGGGACCATGACACCGAGGTCGATCACCTCATAGTTGTTGCAGCCGAGCACGACGCCGACGATGTTCTTGCCGATGTCGTGCACGTCGCCCTTGACGGTGGCCATGACGATCTTGCCCTGCGACCGGCCGCCCCCTGCCTGGCCATCGCCCAGTGCCTGTTCCTTCTCGTCCTGCATGAACGGCTCGAGGTAGGCGACAGACCGCTTCATGGCCCGCGCGCTCTTCACGACCTGAGGCAGGAACATCTTGCCCGAGCCGAACAGGTCACCGACGATCTTCATGCCCTCCATCAGCGGCCCCTCGATGACATCAAGGGGCCGGTCGGCCGCGAGCCGGGCCTCTTCGGTATCGGACTCGATGAAATCGACGATGCCGTGCACCAGCGCGTGCGCGAGCCGTTTGTCAACCGGTGCGTTGCGCCACGACAGATCGACCTCGCGCTTGGTGCCGCTGCCCTTGACCGTGTCGGCGAACGCGACGAGGCGGTCGGTAGCGTCCGGCCGCCGGTCGAATATGACGTCCTCCACAAGCTCGAGGAGTTCCGGGTTGATGTCCTGGTAGACGACGAGTTGGCCGGCGTTGACGATTCCCATGTCCAGGCCCGCGCGGATCGCGTGGAAGAGGAACGCCGAATGCATGGCCTCGCGGACGACATCGTTGCCGCGGAAGGAGAACGAGAGGTTGGAGATGCCGCCGCTCGTGCGGACCCCAGGGCAGCGCTCCTTGATCAGGGGCAGCGAGTCGATGAACGCCTTGGCGTAGGCATTGTGCTCCTCGATCCCGGTCGCGACCGCGAGGACGTTGGGATCGAAGATGATGTCCTCAGGCGAGAACCCGGCCTGCTGCGTCAGCAGGTCATAGGCGCGAGCGCAGATGGCAACCTTGCGCTCGACGGTGTCCGCCTGGCCATCCTCGTCGAAGGCCATCACCACCACTCCGGCCCCGTAATCGCGGATACGGCGAGCCTGATCAAGGAAGGCCTTCTCGCCCTCCTTGAGGCTGATGGAGTTGACCACGCCTTTGCCCTGGACGCACTTCAGGCCGGCCTCAAGCACGCTCCAGCGCGAGCTGTCGATCATGATTGGCAGCCGCGCAACCTCGGGCTCGGTGGCGATCAGGTTCAGGAATGAGGTCATCGCCTGCTCGCCGTCGAGCAGGTCCGCGTCCATGTTGACATCCAGCAGGTTTGCGCCCCCACGCACCTGCTCGAGGGCGACGTCCGAGGCCGCCTGGTAGTCACCCGCCTCTATGAGGCGCCGGAACCTCGCCGAACCGGCGACGTTGGTCCGCTCGCCGATCATGACGAAACCCGTGTCCGGCCCGATCTCAAACGGCTCGAGGCCGCTGAAGCGCGAGTTGGCTCGCCGCTCAGCAGGTAGCTGCCGCCTGGGCAGATCGCGCACGGTCCGCGCGATCTCCTCGATGTGCAACGGCCCGGTGCCGCAGCAGCCGCCAACGATGTTGACGAAGCGCTCCCTGGCGAAATCGCGCAGCAGCCTGGCCGTGTCACCGGGCTGCTCGTCGTACCCGCCGAAGGCATTGGGCAGCCCGGCGTTCGGGTGACAACTGGTGTAGACATGGGCCAGACGAGACAGGTCCTCGACGTACGGGCGCATCTCGGCGGCACCCAGCGAGCAGTTGACGCCGACGATCAACGGCTCGGCGTGCTCGATGGCTGTCCAGAACGCCTCTACGGTCTGGCCGGACAGAGTCCGGCCACTCAGGTCGACGATGGTCACCGAGATCCACAGCGGCAGGTCCGGTGCAACCTCGCGGGCAGCCGCGATGGCGGCCTTCACGTTGAGCGTGTCGAAGATCGTCTCGATCAGCAGCAGGTCGGCGCCGCCCTCGGCGAGAGCCGCGATCTGCTCGGCATAGGCGGCCCTGACCTGGTCGAAGCTCACGGTGCGGAACGCGGGATCGTCGACTCTCGGCGAGATGGAGAGCGTCACGTTCAACGGACCCACCGAGCCCGCCACGAATCGTCCGCCTGCCTCATCGGCGGCCTGGCGGGCGAGCCTTACCCCGGCCAGGTTGATGTCCCGCACCGCAGCCTCCAGGCCGTAGTCGCGCTGGCCGATGCTGGTAGCGGTGAACGTGTTGGTCGTGGTGATGTCGGCTCCGGCCGCCAGGTACTGGCGGTGGATGTCGAGTACGACATCGGGACGGGTCAGGTTCAGGACGTCCGGGTCGCCGGTCAGGTCGCGGGGGTGGTCGGGGAACAGGTCGCCCCTGTAGTCCTCGGCCGTGAGCCCGAATCCCTGCAGGGTCGTACCCCAGGCGCCATCCAGGACCAGGATCCGCTCATCGAGTGCCTGCTTAATCGCCTTGGCACCTGCCGCCATCTCTCCTCCGTCTCCGAACTACCCAGAGAGGCGCGAGAGAGGCGCGGGACTCTTTAGGCGTTTTTGTCCTGGTCGCCAAGCTGTCGCGTCAAATCACTCCAGGTGAGAGCAGAATACTTCATTCCCGTGGGCGGCGAGTGCCCGGCCGCCCGAAACCCTGGGATCGCCGATGGTTTGAGGCGGTTGGCCGATGGGCTCGGGGCGGCCGGGCCACCGCCACCGGGGAAGGCCAGGGGTCGGCCCGCCGGACCCTGACTGCCTGAGCGGTGCCTGAGAGGGCGCAGGATTGCCGTGCTGGCCGGGCCAGGACGGCCACCACCCGCACCGTCCCCAGCGCCGGCGGTGCCGCAGCACCAGGTGGTCGCTACCTGCGCGGTCCCACGCCGCCGTGGCCGATGAGACCCTCGCCAATGACGGATAGGTCGACGACGCCGCCGGGCACCGCGACATTGGCGGCGTATTGCTTGGCGGCCCAGCCAGCAGGCAGGTCGGGGTCGTTGTCAAATTCGGCAACCCACTTGTACGTGGCGGCGTAGACACCGACAACCGATGCGACTCCATACCAGGCCGGCTGGTAGTGCCGCCTGGTTAGCTCGCCTGCCCATTCGTTCCACCAGCCGGCGTCGCTGGCCTCCTCCATGTCGGCGACGATGGCGCGACCCTCATGCCAGCCGAGGCGCTTGGCCGCCTCGGCTGCGTCCGAGGCCTGCTGGGTCGCGGAGCTGGCGAGATCCGCGACCCAGCAGGGGAATTGCCGGAGGTGGCCGAACCGGTCCCATTCGGCGAGCGTCCAGACGTGAATGGCGTTGCCGCCGATGTAGCCGAGGACTGCTTCACAGCCGTCGGGCGCCGTCTCGGGTATCTGGAGTGAGGCGTCAAAGCATCGGGTGAGCTTCATTGATCTCTCCGTGGCGGGGTCCGCCGGACGTATTTCACGCCAGCGGCCGGGAAACGTACTCGGCTTTACCCAGAAACGGCAAGACTAGCCAATTCACTGTGGCGACATGAGGAATTCACCGCAATGTCGCAGGCCGCGACCCGCGCCGCGAGCCACGTCCCTGGGCTACTCGCCCGTGCCTTCCAACTCGGATCGCAGCAGCGCGGCCGCGTGCGCCATGGCGGCCAGCTTGCCGTTGGCTGACTCGCGCGGCAGGTACTTCATGCCGCAGTCGGGCGCAAGCACGATCCGCTCCGGCGGGACGTAGGGCAGTGCCCGCCTGACCCGGTCGGCAATAACGACGGGACTCTCGATCGAGACGTCGTTCAGGTCCAGGACGCCCAGGATGATCGTCTTACCGGGCAGTTCGGCGAGCACCGAGCAGTCCAGCCCCGACTGGGCCGTCTCAATCGAGATCTGGTCGGCCGGGCAAGCGGCTAGCTCCGGCAAGAACGAGTAACCGGATGGCCGGTCGTGAATGATCGCGGCGTAGCCGAAGCACAGGTGAATCGCCGTCGTGCCTGAGGCACCTTCGAGGGCGCGCGTCACCACGGCCACCCCGTACTTCTTCGCCTCCACCGCACGCGCCTGGAGGTACGGCTCGTCCAGTTGAACGATGTCCGCCCCGGCCGCGAACAGGTCCGAGATCTCGGCATTTACCGCGTCGGCGTACCCGAAGGCCGCCGCCTCCGCCGACGGGTAGTAGTCGTTCTGCGCCTGCTGGGCCATCGTGAACGGCCCGGGGACGGTGACCTTGATCGTCTTGTCTGTGTGCGCACGCAAAAACCTGACGTCGTCGACGCCGGCCGGCTCCTTGCGCCGGATCGGTCCCACGATCCGCGGCACCGGATTCGGGTGGCCGCTACGGTCAAGGGCGGTGCCAGGGTTATCGATGTCGATCCCGTCCAGGGAGGTGGCGAACGCGTTGGAGTAGCTCTCCCGCCGGATCTCACCGTCGGTGATGATGTCCAGCCCGGCGTCTTCCTGAGCCCGGATTGCGAGCAGCGTGGCGTCGCGCTGTGCCTGCTCGAGGTATTCCGGCTCGACGCGCCACAGCTCACGAGCCCGAACTCGGGGCGGGAACCGGCCGGCCAGCCGCTCCCTATCGATCAGCCAGTCGGGCTGCGGGTAGCTGCCGACGAGCGAGGTCGGGAAGAGCACGTGAGCCTCCGGGTCCGGTCGGTTTGCGCCAAGTATGGCCCGCTGCGCTGCTCCATCTGGCGCGGTGGGCTGGCGGTGCCTATCGTGGCATCGTCGAGTCGACGGACCGATTGGCAGCCCTGGCGGCGAGCAGCCGGGTCAGTTTTCCGGCCCGGCCTGAGCCTGGCCTGTGACCTCGGTGAGCCGCCGGGTCAGGAATCGCCGTTCCGGTTCGGTTGCGACCTGCTGGAGTGCCTTCCGGTAGCTCAGGGCCGCCTCATCGAACCGCCCGAGTCGGCGGAGGAAGTCAGCGCGCGTCGCGGCAAGCAGGTGGTAATCAGGCAACTGGCCGTCCGCGTCAAGGGCATCCACGATCGCCAGGCCAGCCGCGGGCCCGTCGGCCATGGCCACGGCCACTGCCCGATTGAGCTCGACCACGGCCGAGGGGACCAGCCGACGCAACTGCCCGTAGAGCAACGCGATCTCCGCCCAGTCGGTGTCAGCCGGGTCGGCAGCCGAGGCGTGACAGGCCGCGATCGCCGCCTGTAGCTGGTACTGGCCCGTCTGCCGATGCCGGATGGCGGCGTCCAGTAGTGCGATGCCCTCCTCGATCTCGGCCTTGTCCCAGCGGCTCCGGTCCTGCTTGTCCAGCGTGACGACCTCGCCGTCGGCGTCCAGGCGCGCCGCTCGCCGAGCGTCGGTCAGCAGCATCAGCGCCAGCAGGCCGCTGGCTTCGGGCTCGGCCGGCATCAGGCCGGTCAGCACCCTGGCCAGCCTTATCGCCTCGGTACAAAGATCGCCGCGGACGAGGCCCGTTCCCGCCGTAGCCGCGTATCCCTCGTTGAACAGCAGGTACAGGACGGCCAGCACCCCGCTCATCCGATCGGGCAGCAGGTGAGCCGGCGGCACCCGGTACGGGATGCCGGCATCGCGGATCTTGCCCTTCGCGCGCACGAGCCGCTTGGCCATCGTGGGCTCGGGAACCAGGAACGCGCGGGCGATCTCCGCGGTCGTCAGTCCGGCCAGAGTCCGCAGCGTCAGCGCGACCCTGGCCTCCAGCGACAGTGCGGGGTGACAGCAGGTGAAGATGAGCCGCAGCCGGTCGTCGGTCACGCCGCTGTCGCCGGTGTCGGCAGGCTCCGCGGGTCCGGCGAGCATCGCCGCCTCCTTCAGCTTGGCGGCCTCGTTCTTGCTGCGGCGCAGCTTGTCCAGCGCGCGGTTACGCGCGGTGGTCGTGAGCCAGGCACCCGGCCGGTCGGGGACGCCATCGGCCGGCCATCGCGCCAGGGCGGTGGTGAAGGCGTCCTGAGTGCACTCCTCGGCCAGGTCCCAGTCGCCGGTCATGCGGATCAGGCTGGCAACGACCCGGCCCCATTCCTGCTTGAACGCCTCAGTAATGGCCGCTTCGACGTGGGTCACCCCGAGCTCGTCAGTCCGGCAGGATCGGCCGGATCTCGACGCGTCCGCCCAACTGGGCCACCACGGGGTGCCGGCAGGCCGTGTCCACCGCCTCGTCCAGGTCGGCGCACTCGATCACGTTGTAGCCGACGATCTGCTCTTTGGTCTCGGCGAACGGTCCGTCGGTCAGCAAGGCCTCGCCGTCGCGCCCGCTCACGGTCGTCGCCGTGGTGGCCGGCCGCAGCCGCGCGCCGTCCTTGATCACGACCCCGCGTGCGGTTACCTCGCGCGCCCATGGCATCCAGCAGGGTTCGTCGGCGTCATCCGCGCTCGGGGCCTGCTGGCCGACGACCTTGACCGGCTCGGCCTCGTTGAGTGCGTCGTCCGGCTCGGCGACCATCAACAGCATGTATTGCATGGCGGTTGCCTCCGCTCACCCTGTCTCGGTTGTCAGATGTACGACGAACGGCGGAGTCCGGTATGGACGCCGGTGAGATTCTTCTTCTCTGACCGTCAAAACGAGGGTAGCCCGTTCGTCGATCAAGAGAGCTGACCCGCTCGGCCCGCCCGAGTCCAGGAGGTATG
>JASIBJ010000510.1 GCA_030045215.1 Streptosporangiaceae bacterium
GAGGAAGGCATGAGCTTCGTGCTCCGCCGTCTCGGCTTCTTTCTGCTGACCTTGTGGGTCGCGCTGACGCTGAACTTCGCGCTGCCGCGATTGATGCCGGGCAACCCGGCGCAGGTGATGATCGCGGGTCATCGCGGCGTCATTCCGCCGGGGGCGCTGAAGGCGCTTGAGGCGCAGTTCGGCCTCGACAACCACCAGAACGTTGTGTTGCAGTACCTCCACTACCTGGTAAACATGGCGTCCGGGAACTGGGGCGTCTCGCTGACCACCGAGCCCGGCAACTCTGTCGCGCACGCCGTCCTTGACGCCCTCCCGTGGACGCTCGGCCTGGTGGGCGTGACGACCGTGCTGGCCTTCATCCTGGGCACCGGCATCGGCATCGTGAGCGCCTGGCGGCGCGGCGGCCGGCTGGACAGCATCATGCCGCCCATCTTCGTGATCTTGACCGTGGTGCCCTACTTCTTTCTCGGCCTGCTGCTGATCCTGGTGTTCGGCGTCAAGCTGCACTGGCTGCCGTACTTCTTCACCTACAACTTCACGCTGACGCCCGCGTTCAACTGGCCGTTCATCAGCAACGTGCTCGAGCACGCCATCCTGCCTGGCTTCACGCTGCTGATCACCACGATCGGCACGTGGATCCTGACCATGCGGAACAACATGATCACCACACTGGCCGAGGACTACGTGCGGATGGCCCGCGCCAAGGGCCTGCCTGGCTGGCGGATCATGCTCGACTACGGGGCCAGGAACGCGATCCTGCCCAACCTGACCGGCTTCGCGATGTCGCTGGGATTCGTGGTCGGCGGCGCGATCCTGATCGAGGAGGTCTTCAACTACCAGGGCCTCGGCTACTTGCTGCTGCAGGCCGTGGACAACGACGACTACCCGCTCGAGCAGGCGCTGTTCCTGCTCATCACCGCGGCCGTGCTGGTAGCAATCCTGCTGTCCGATGTCGCCACCGCGATCCTCGACCCGCGGACGAGGGGGGCGCGGTAGACATGGCGACGCTGCGAGCACCTGGCCAGGCTGGCACCGACCAGACTCCCGGCTACGCGGGCGCCATCGGCGGGCTCCCGGCAGTAGGCGGCGGCGGGATAACCGGCGCGCGGGCGCTGCGGCGGATGGCCCGCGCGATCAGGTCGAACGGCAAGGCGACCACCGGCGCGGTGCTGCTCCTGATCTTCATCCTGATAGGCCTGTTTCCCGGGCTCATCGCGCACGACAACCCGAACGCCGAGATCTACAAGCCCGCCCTAGGGCCGTCCGCCCAGCACCTGCTGGGTACCACCGGGCTCGGCCAGGACGTCTTCGCCCAGCTCATATATGGCGCCCGGCCCGTGCTGGAGATCGCGATCGGCGCGGGCCTCGGTACGACGATCATCGCCATGCTGATCGGAGTCGCCGCCGCCTACCTCGGCGGGGTGTGGGATGGCGTGCTGAACCTCATCACCGACGTCCTGCTGGTCATCCCGGCGTTCCCGCTGCTCATCGTCATCGCCAGTTACCTGCACGGAGCGGACACCACGGTGATGATCCTGGTCGTCACGTTCGTCTCGTGGTCCTACACGGCACGGCAGCTTCGGTCGCAGGCACTGTCGATGCGCAGCAGGGACTTCCTGGAGGCGGCGCGGGTCCGGGGCGAGCGGGCCTTCTACATCATCGTGGTCGAGATCCTGCCGACGATGACGTCCCTGCTGGTGGCGAGCTTCCTGACGAACGCGCTCTACGCGATCTTGTTCTCCTCCGGCCTGCAATTCATCGGACTCGGCGACCCGAACCAGATCAGCTGGGGGACCATGCTCTACTGGGCCGATCAGGGCGAGGCACTCGAGACCGGCCAGACCCTGTGGATCATCATGCCCGGTCTGTGCATCGTCGCCCTCGGCGCGGCGTTTGCCCTGCTCAACTATGCGTTCGACGAGATCGGGAACCCGGCGCTGCGACCGGTCAGGAGCATGCAGAAGGCAGAGCGGAGGCAGCGTGTCAAGCCTGCTAGGTAACCCGCAGCCCACCGGCTCGCCGTCCCGCTGGCGATCTGGTGCCATTCTCGAGGTCACCGATCTGTCGGTGGATTACATCATGGAGGGCGGCATCGTCCGCGCCGTGGAAGATGTCAGCTTCGAAGTGAGTCCAGGCGAGTTCATCGGCATCGTCGGCGAATCGGGCTGCGGCAAGTCCACCCTGCTGTTCGCGATCGCCCAGCTGCTCGCCCCGCCGGCGAGCATCAGCGGCGGAAGCGTGATCTTCAAGGGGCAGAGCCTGGTCGGCCTGACCGAGCGTAAGCTGGCCGCGCTGCGCTGGCAGGACATGTCCGTGGTCATGCAGAGCGCGATGAACGCACTCAATCCCGTTACCTCGATCGGAGCTCAGTTTTCCGACGCCATGCGAGCGCACGGTGTGCGGAGCAAGGCGGAGATCGCGCAGCGGTCCGCCGAGGTGCTCAAGATGGTCGGCATCGATCCGGTGCACTTGAAGAGCTATCCGCATCAGTTGTCCGGTGGCATGCGCCAGCGATCGATGATCGCGATGGCCATGCTGTTCACGCCGGACCTGGTGATCATGGACGAGCCGACCTCCGCGCTCGACGTTGTCGCGCAGCGCTCGCTAATGGTCCAGATCAAGGAACTACAGCAGGAACTCGGGTTCGCGGTCATCTTCGTGACCCACGACATGTCGCTGGTCCGGCACTTCACCGACCGGCTGATGGTGATGTACGCGGGCCAGGTGGCCGAGCTCGGTGCGACGACGCGGCTGTTCGATTCCCCGCTGCACCCCTACACCGTGGGCCTGATGGAGGCGTTCCCGTCGATCCACGGCCCGCGGGTGCCGCTGACCGGCATCCCCGGCAGCCCGCCCGACCTCGGGAACCCGCCGGAAGGATGCCGGTTCGCGGTGCGCTGCCCGAAAGTACTGGACCGGTGCTACACCACCGCGGTTCCGCTCTACGGCGTGGACGGCCAGCAGGTCCGGTGCCTTTTGTATGAGAACGGGGAGGCCAGAGGTTGACCGTGCGATCAAGTCCGCAGCCTGCCGCTGCCGGTGAGGCGGCCGACACGGCGTTGCTGCGCACCGACCGGCTCACCCGCACCTTCCAGATAGGCGGTGGTTTCCGGCGCCAGACACTGCACGCCGTCGACGACGTCAGCCTGGAGATCGGCGAGCGGGAGATCGTCGCGCTGGCCGGCGAGAGCGGCAGCGGCAAGTCGACGATCGCGCGGCTGATCGCCAGGATCTACCGGCCGACCTCCGGCGAGATCTACTTCCAGGGACGGCCGCTGTCCTCCCTGCACTCCCGCGCAGACATCCTGCGCTACCGCAGCGACGTACCCATGGTCTTCCAGGACCCGTTCAGCTCCATCAACCCGGTGTTCCGCGTCTCGCACGCTGTCATGCGCAGCCTCAAGCTGCACCGGCCGGAACTGTCCGAGGCGCAGCGGCATGCCGAGGCCGAGCGCGTGTTCGCCGCCGTCGGACTGAACCCGCCCGTCGACGTGCTGCACCGCTTCCCGCATGAACTCAGCGGCGGCCAGCGGCAGCGCGTGGGCTTCGCCCAGGCGCTGGCCATGCGTCCGAAACTGATCCTCGCCGACGAGCCAGTCTCCATGCTGGACGTGTCGATCAGGATCGGGCTGCTGAACCTCATGGCCCAGCTGCGCGACGAGCAGGGCGTGTCGATCCTGTACATCACGCACGACATCGCGAGCGCCCGGTACGTGGCCGGCCGGCTGATCGTCATGTACGCCGGGCAGGTCGTCGAGTCCGGGCCAGTCGAAGACGTGCTGGCCAGCCCGCGGCACCCGTACACGCAGCTGTTGCTGTCGGCGGTACCGGACCCGAAGGCGGAGCTGAACGTCGGCACGGAAGCCCACCGCGGCGAGCCGCCTCGCGTGATCAATCCGACGCCCGGCTGCCGATTCCGCTTCCGCTGTCCGCTGGCCATCGACACGTGCCTCACGGTGACCCCAGTCCTGGCGGAGCTGGCCCCCGGCCATGATGCCGCCTGCCACGTGGCGCAATCAGGTGCGGAAGTGAAGGCATTCTAGAGACAAGGGCACTCAGGACATGAAACTCGCGGTCGTCGGCGGCGGTTCGACCTACACCCCTGAGCTAGTCGACGGGATCGCCAGGCTGACCGGCGACATCAAGATCAACGAATTGGTGCTCGTCGACCCCGACCAGTCCCGGCTGTCGGTGGTCGGGCCGTTCTCCGCCCGGATCATGGCTCGTTACGGACATGCGGCCCAGGTCACGTGGACATCCGACCTCGACGCGGCCCTCGACGGCGCGGGCGCGGTCCTGATCCAGCTGCGCGTCGGCGGCCAGGCGACCAGGCACAGGGATGAGACCTGGCCGCTCGAGTTCTCCCGCATCGGGCAGGAGACCACCGGCGCCGGCGGGTTCGCCAAGGCGTTGCGCACCGTGCCGGTCGTCCTCGACGTCGCCGAGCAGGTCCGCGAGCGGGCCGAGCCCGACGCCTGGATCATCGACTTCACCAACCCGGTCGGCATCGTCACCAGGGCCCTGCTGGACGCCGGCCACCGTGCTGTCGGGCTCTGCAACGTCGCCATCGGTTTCCAGCGAGAGTTTGCCTCGCTGCTCGGCGTCGCGCCTGAGCGCGTTGACCTCGATCACGTCGGGCTCAACCATCTGACGTGGGAACGAGGCGCGTTCGTGGACGGCGTCGACCGCCTGCCCGAGTTGCTCGAGGCGCACGGCGAGGAGATAGCCGTGCACACCGGCCTCCCGCTGGCGGTCACCGAGGCCGTCCACGCGGTGCCGTCCTATTACCTGCGGTACTACTGGGCACATGACGCCGTCGTCGAGGAAGAGCGCGGTCAGGAGACCCGGGCCCAGGCGGTTGCGAAGATCGAGCAGCAGCTGCTCGCGATGTACGCCGACCCCAACCTCGACACCAAGCCGGAACTGCTGCAGCACCGCGGGGGCGCCTTTTACTCCGAGGCCGCGGTCGCGCTGCTGGCCTCGCTGGTCACCGACGCCCGCGACCGCCAGGTGGTCAACGTGCGCAACCACGGGACGCTGCCGTTCCTGGCCGACGAGGCGGTCATCGAGGTCTCCGCGATCGTCGGCGCCGACGGACCGGTGCCAGTCGAGGTCGCGCCGGTAGACCCGGTGATGAGCGGGCTGATCGCGCACGTGTCTGCCTACGAGGAGCTCGCGATTGACGCCGCGTTGCGTGGCGGGCGCGACCGCGTGGCCAAGGCGCTGCTGGCCCATCCGCTTGTCGGGCAGTTCGACCTAGCCGAGCAGCTCGCAGACCGGCTGCTGGCAGAGAACGCCTCGTTCCTTCCCTGGGCTCGTCAGTGACGGAGGCCAGGCGCGCGGCGGTCCTGGCCATCGACGGCGGTAACAGCAAGACAGATGTGGCCCTGATCGCCGCCGACGGCGCCGTGCTCGCAGCCGTCCGCGGCGGCACGTCCAGTCATCAGGTGCTCGGGCGTGACGCCGCGCTGGCGGCACTGACCGAGCTCGTGGCTGCCGCCGGGGGCCAGGCCGGCCTGCCAGCGGGCGGGCCGGTGGCCGGGCACACATCAGCCTGCCTGGCCGGCGCCGACCTGCCGGAGGAGGAGGCCGAACTCGGCGCGCTCATCCAGGCCCAGGGCTGGTCGGCGACCAGCTCGGTGGTCAACGACACGTTCGCGGTGCTGCGGGCCGGGCTGGACGATGCCGACGCGCCGGGCGCACCCCGGCACTGGGGAATCGGCGTGGTCTGCGGGGCCGGAGCCAACTGCGTGGGCGTGGCGCCCGACGGGCGGACCACCAGGTTCCTCGCGCTCGGGCGGATCAGCGGCGACTGGGGCGGCGGCGGCGAGCTCGGCCTCGAGGCCTTGTGGTGGGCCGTGCGCGCCGAAGACGGCCGCGGGCCGGCAACCGAACTGCGCCCGGCGGTGCCGGCGCACTTTGGCGTCGCGACGGTGGAAGACGTCGTTGTCGGCCTGTATCTCGGCACGATCGGGCACGACCAGCTGCACGGCCTGGTCCCGGTGCTGTTCAAGGTGGCCAGCAACGGCGATGAGGTTGCGAAGTCGGTCGTGCTGCGGCAGGCCGACGAGATCTGCGTAATGGCGACGGTGGCCGCCCGCAGGCTGGGCCTGACCGATCAGCCTGAGGGATCCCACTACCCGGTACCGGTCGTGCTGGGCGGAAGCCTGCTGACCGCGCGCGATCCGCTGCTGACCGGGGCGATCCGCCGGCAGCTTGCTGAGACCATCCCGGGTGCCGACGTCCGCATCGTCGATGTGCCGCCGATTGCCGGCGCCGCGCTCCTCGGCCTCGATCACGTGGGCGCGCCGCCGGCGGCCGCGGCCCGGTTGCGCGAGTCCGCCGCCGCGACCTGGTAGCTCGGCGTGCGCAGCCCCGGCCATACCCCGCCAAGATCACCTTGTTTTCAGAGTGGAATAGTAGATAATCTGGAGACATCCGGGCCAACGCGAGCAGGTGAGGAGTTGCATGCCAGGCGACGATCGCGAACTGCATCTGGCGGTCGCGCTTGACGGTGCCGGATGGCATCCGGCCGCGTGGCGCGAGCCGGACGCGCGGCCGGATGAGCTGTTCACCGCCCGGTACTGGGCCGATCTGGTGACCGAGAGCGAGCACGGGCTGCTGGATTTCGTCACGCTCGAGGACTCGCTCGGTCAGCAGCGACCCCGCTTCCCCACGCTGATCCAGGGAAGGCTGGACGCGGTCCTCACCGCGGCCAGGGTCGCACCGCTGACGCACCATATCGGGCTGGTCCCGACCGCGATCGTCACCCACACCGAGCCGTTCCACTTGTCCAAGGCGATCGCCACCCTCGACTACGTCTGCCGCGGGCGGGCCGGGGTACGGGTGCAGGTTTCCGCCAGCCCCGAGCACGCGGCCCACTTCGGCCGCCGCACGATCGCGCCCGGAGATGACCAGGCCACCCAGCAACTCCGAGCCGATCTATTGGCGGAGGCAGCGGACTACGTCGAGGTAATGCGCCGACTCTGGGACAGCTGGGAGGACGACGCCGAGATCCGCGACACCGCGACTGGCCGGTTCGTGGACCGGGGCAAGCTGCACTACATCGATTTCAAGGGCCGCTGGTTCAGCGTCAAAGGCCCGTCGATCACTCCGCGGCCGCCGCAGGGCCAGCCGATCGTGGCCGCGCTCGCGCACCGCGACGTGGCCTATGAGCTGGCTGGGCGCGCAGCCGACGTGGTCTTCGTCACCCCGCGCGACGCCGGACACGCGGCCGGGCTGGTGCGCCGCATTGAGGATGCCCGGCGCGATGCCGGCCGCCTGGCCGAGCCCGTGCTCGTCTTCGGTGACCTGCTCGTGTACCTGGATCCGACGCCCGGCGGCGCGGCGGACCGGCGGGCCCGGCTCGACGACCGGGCCGGGGAGCAGTACGCCAGCGACGCCCTGACTTTCACGGGGACGCCCGGGCAACTGGCCGACCTGCTGCTGGACTGGCGGGCAGCCGGCCTGGCCGGCTTCCGGCTGCGGCCTGCGGCCGTTCCCCACGATCTCACTCAGATCACCCGAGCGCTCGTACCCGAGTTGCAGCGACGCGGGCAGTTCCGCCGGGAGTATCAGTCAATTTCGCTCCGCGGTCACCTCGGCCTGGCCAGGCCAGCCAGCCGTTACGCCGCCTGACGCACGCGAGGAGACCTGTCAGTGACCGCCCGCCCGCTCAAGCCGATTCACCTGGCCGCCCATTTCCCCGGCGTCAACAACACGACGGTGTGGAGCGACCCACGCGCGGGCAGTCACATCGACTTCAGCTCGTTTGCTCACTTCGCTCAGACGGCGGAACGAGCCAAGTTCGACTTCATGTTCCTCGCCGAGGGGCTGCGCCTGAGGGAGCAGAACGGCCAGATCTACGACCTGGACGTCGTCGGCCGGCCGGACACGTTCACGATACTGGCGGCCCTGGCGGCAGTGACCGACCGGCTTGGGCTGGCGGGCACGATCAACTCGACGTTCAACGAGCCGTACGAGGTCGCCCGCCAGTTCGCCTCGCTCGACCATCTGTCCGGCGGGCGGGCGGCCTGGAACGTCGTCACGTCGTGGGACGCGTTCACCGGCGAGAACTTCCGCCGCGGCGGCTTCCTGCCGCAGGAGCAGCGCTACGAGCGAGCCCGCACGTTCATGCACACCACCTGGGAGCTGTTCGACTCCTGGCGCGGCGACGAGATCACCGCCGACAAGGATGCGGGCGTGTTCCTGGCCGATCCGGACGCCGGCCGGTTCGAGCATCACGACGCGCACTTCGACATTGCCGGACGGTTCAACGTTCCGCGCAGCCCGCAGGGCCGGCCGGTGATCTTCCAGGCCGGCGACTCCGATGAGGGGCGGGAGTTCGCCGCCGCCGACGCGGACGCAATCTTCAGCCGGCATTCGACGCTGGAGGCGGGTCAGGCCTTCTATGCCGACGTGAAGGGGAGGCTGGCCCGGCACGGCCGTCGGCCCGAGGAGTTGCTCATCCTGCCGGCGGCGACATTCGTGCTGGCCGACACCGACGCGGAGGCGCGCGACCTGGCCCGCGAGGTCCGGCTACAGCAGGTGAGCGGGCCGACGGCGATCGCGTTCCTTGAGCAGGTCTGGAACCGGGACCTGTCCGGCTACGACCCGGACGGCCCGCTGCCCGACATCGACCCGGATCCGGGCGAGCACACGATCGCCCGCGGCCGGGCGAGCGTGCGCATGTACCGTGACCCCGTTGCGACAGCCACGCAATGGCGGGAACGAGCAGCGGCCCAGAACCTGTCGATCCGACAGCTGATCATCGAAGTCACCGGCCGCCAGTCGTTCATCGGATCGGCCGCCACCATCGCGAGAACGATCAACGACTTCGTGCAGGCCGACGCCAGCGACGGGTTCATCCTGGTGCCGCACATCACGCCCGGCGGCCTGGACGAATTCGCCCGCTCCGTTGTACCGCTGCTGCAGGAGCGAGGCGTGTTCCGGGCCGACTACACCGGCACGACGCTGCGCGAGCACCTCGGGCTCGCGCCCTTGCTCGCGGGCCGGCCGACTGTCGCCAGGCCCGTGTTTACGGGGAGGGCGTCATGAAGTTCCTGCTGATCACGCTCATCGTCCATGCGCCAGACCCGGCGACGGGGGCCGTGCCCGACACCACGCAGCGCTTCCGCCAGGTGCTCGACAGCGCGTTGCAGGCCGAGGACCTCGGCTTCGACGGTTTCGGCGTCGGCGAGCGGCACGAGCGGCCGTTCATCTCGTCCTCGCCGCCGGTGGTCCTCAGCCACATCGCGGCGCTGACCTCACGGATCCGGCTGTTCACGGCCGTGACCACGCTCAGCCTGCTCGATCCGGTCCGTGCCTATGAGGACTACGCCACACTCGATCACCTCTCGGGCGGCCGTCTCGAGCTGATTATCGGCAAGGGAAACGGAAGCGCCCAGAGGGACCTCTTTGCCGTCACAACCGACGACCAGTGGGCCAGGAACGCCGAGAGCTATGCGCTGTTCCGCGAGATCTGGCGCAACCCGGCCGTGACCGCCAGCCCGGCGTTCCGGCCGGCGCTGCACGACGCCGAAGTCTGGCCGCGCCCGCTACAGCAGCCGATCCGGGTGTGGCATGGCAGCGCGACCAGCCGCGAGTCGGTCGACCTGGCCGCTCGCTACGGCGATCCGCTGTTCTCCGCGAACGTGACCAACCCGATCGAGCCCTATGCCGAGCTCGTCCGGTACTACCGGGAACGCTGGGCCCACCACGGTCACGACCCTAGCCTGGCCGTGGTCGGCGCCGGAACCGCCGGCTACTACGCCGCCCGGACCTCTCAGCAGGCGATCGCGGCCTACCAGCCGGTGTTCGCCGCCCACCTGGAATTCCAGCGGCGACTCGGGCTCCAGCCCGTTTTCCCAACCCTCCAGGACTTCGTCGAGCGCAGTTCGGCGCTGGTCGGCAGCCCGCAGCAGGTGATCGACAAGGTGCATCGCTACCACGAGCAGTTCGGGCATACCGTCATGCATCTGCACGCCGAGCCGTCCGGCCTGCTCCCGGCCCAGCACCGCGCCTCGCTTGAGTTGTTCCAGTCCGAGATCGCGCCGGTCCTGCGGCGCGACATCGACGATCCGCCCTGGCCCTGGGGGCCGGTACTCGAGGGGCCGCCGGCCGAGAACGACAACGTCCCGGCCGGGCTTGCCGGAATCGGGGCCGCGGGGGCGGGAGGCGGCCGGTAATGGCAAGCACTCCACTGGCGGTGCTGGACCTGGTCCCGATCTCGGCCGGCTCAACCCCCGCGCATGCGCTGCGCAACAGCATCGACCTCGCCCGGCAGGCCGAGCGATTTGGCTACGCGCGCTACTGGTTCGCCGAGCACCACCTGAACCCCGGCGTCGCCGGAACCTCGCCTGCCGTGGTCCTCGCGCTCACCGCGGCCGCGACCTCAGCAATCAGGATCGGATCCGGGGCAGTGCAGATGGGCCACCGCACCGCGCTGTCGGTGGTGGAGGAGTTCGGCCTGATCGACGCGCTGCATCCGGGCCGGCTCGACCTTGGCCTGGGCCGGTCCGGCGGGCGGCCGGCCGCCGCGCCGCAAGGCGCCGTGCCACAGGGCTGGATTCAGCAAGGCGGGCCGCCTCCGGCCGCGGCTGCAAAGGCAGGGCCTGCAGCGGCCGCCAGCGGGCTAGCCCTGGGCGGCTACGCTCCGAACGGCCTGCGCATACCGGCAAAGTTCAATCCCGGCCCGCTGTTGAAGTCGCCCAGGTTCGCCCTGCAGCGCACGCTGCTGCAGCTGCCCCGCGCCGAACCGCAGGATTACGGCGCGCAGGTCGATGACGTGCTCGCGCTGCTGCGCGGCAGTTACAAGGGCGCCGACGGCACCGAGGCGCACGCAGTACCGGGCGAAGGCGCCGACGTTCAAGTCTGGATCCTGGGCAGCAGCGGCGGCGAGAGCGCCGAGGTAGCCGGCCGCAACGGCCTGCGCTTCGCCGCGAACTATCACGTGAGCCCGGCAACGGTGCTGGAGGCGGCAGCCGGGTACCGGGCGGCGTTCCGGCCATCGGAAGAGCTGGCAGAGCCCTATGTCTGCGTGTCGGCCGATGTCGTGGTGGCGCAGGACGACGTCACCGCACGCGAGCTGGCCTCCGGGTACGGAATGTGGGTGCGCAGCATCCGCACGGGCGAGGGCGCGATCGAGTTCCCGACGGCGGCGCAGGCTAGGGCACACGCCTGGACCGACGATGACCGCGCACTAGTCGCCGACCGGACCGAGACGCAGTTCGTCGGCTCGCCTGCCCACGTCGCCGACCAGCTCGAGCGGCTGCGGGATGCGACCGAGGCCGACGAGCTGATCGTCACGACGATCACCCATGCGCACAGGGACCGGGTCCGCTCCTACGAGCTCCTGGCCCGGGAGTGGAGCAAGCGGTGAGCTGCGTGCCGACGAGCACAGCCGGAAGGCCGCAGTGACCGGGGCGAGAGTCTGAAACGGGCCGCTAGTCGTGCTCGCGCGTCCAGTGCGGCCGCCCGAAGAACCGGCCGAGCACGTCGTGCAGGTTGTGGCCCGAGTACTGCAAGGCATCGACGTGATAAACCGGCGGGCCGCTCGGAGCCGGAAGCTGCACCGCCTCAGCGTCACTGAGGTCGGTCCGCAACTCGCTGCGCGTTATCCGCTTGACCCGATCGGCATCGACGAATCGCAGTCCGTGCGGCGTGGCCACCACGATCCCGTCGAACAGGTCCAAGTCGGGGACCTCGAGCACGTGCTCCAGGGTTCCGATCTTGATCCCGGTGCTCGTGAGCACCACCGAGCCAAGCACGGCCGCTTCGTAGGAGATGGGCGTATCGTCCGGAACCGTCATGCTGGATCCTGCCGTGTTCTCATCAGCTAGGGCGTGTCCAGGACACTAGCATTCGCGCGGAGCCCGGTGCGCCCCGCGCGCCGCGCGGCCGTACCGTGGCAGGCGTGACTGATGAAGCGACATCGCCGGAGGATGAGTCAGCACCACAGGCCGAGGTCCCGCTCGCCGCGATCCCGGTGTCGGCCGGGGCCCTCATCTTCGACCGCTCCGGTCGGCTCCTGATCCTCAAGCCCACGTACAAGTCAGGGTGGACCATTCCCGGCGGCGTAATGGAGGCTGACGGCGAGACGCCGTGGCAAGCATGCCAGCGCGAGGTACGCGAGGAGACCGGGATCGATCTGCGCAGCGGGCGCCTCGCGTGCGTGGACTTCCGGCCCGCGCGGCCCGGACGACCTGGCGGAATCCGGTTCCTGTTCGACGGCGGGCGGCTGCCGGGCAAGCAAATCGCGGCGATCACGGTTCAGCCCGAGGAGGTCTCCGAGTACCAGTTCGTTCCCTCGGCCAGGGCCCTTGGGCTGCTGCGCCCGCCGGTCAGCCGCCGGGTCCGGGCCGCCTTGTCCGGCCGGTCGGTGCTCTACCTGGAAGACGGGCGTCCGGTCGCCGGGATTCGCTGATCGCTCCCGGTCAGCCACCCGCTAGCCGCCGCCGTCGAGCGGTCGGCGCGGGCCTCCCTGCCGGCAGCCCCCTCGCCCGCCGGCAGGGTCTGGCCGGCGGACGTAATTCTAAT
>JASIBJ010000511.1 GCA_030045215.1 Streptosporangiaceae bacterium
CCGGCACGCCCTTGACCTCGTAACCCCACTTGCGCGCGGTCTTGATCGCGGTCTCCACGGCCTCGGCGCCGGTGTTCATCGGCAGCACCATCTCCATGCCGGCCAGCGCCGCCAGTTCCGCGCAGAACGGGCCGAACTGATCGTGCTCGAAGGCTCGGCTGACGAGCGTGACGCGCTCAAGCTGGCGCTGGGCGGCCGCGACCAACCGCGGGTGACGGTGCCCGAAGTTGATGGCCGAGTACGCAGCCAGCATGTCGAGGAACCGGCGGCCGTCGACGTCGGTCACCCACGCGCCCTCGGCCTCGGAGATCACCACCGGCAACGGGTGGTAGTTGTGCGCGCTGTGCACCGCGGACTGCGCACGAAGCGCAGCCGCTGTCCCGCTACCGCTGCTCGCTGACATCACGCGCCTCCCGCATGCGTTTGATAGATCGGCCTGATCTGACTACCTAAGTTCCAGGGTGCAGCACTTGGGGCCGCCGCCCGCCTTGAGCAGTTCCGACAAGTCGACCGTGACCGGCTCGAAGCCCGCCGACTTGAGCTGCGCGATGAGGCCGGCCGCCTGCTCCGGGAGCACGACGTTGCGTCCGTCGCTGATCGCGTTCAGCCCGAGCACCTCGGCATCCTCGTCCTTGACCTCGATCAGCTCGGCGAAATGCGTGGCCAGCGCGGCCTTGCCCGCGTCGTCGAACGCGGCCGGATAGTAGGCGGCGGTGTCGGCATCGAGCACCACGAGCGCGGTGTCGAGGTGGTAGAACCGCGGGTCGACGAGCCGCAGGCTGATGACCGGCAGCCCGAAGAACTCGGTCAGCTCGTCCCGCACCGAGGGCTCAGTGCGGAAGCCGTGACCGGCCAGGATCGCGCGCCCGGCGAACACGATGTCGCCCTCGCCCTCGTTGACTGCGGCCGCCTCGCGGACCTGCCGGTAACCGCGACTGCGGAACCAGCTCAGGTAGGCCTCGGCCTCGGGCTGCCGCTGCGGGTGCCTGAACTTCGCCCCGAGGACCTTCCCGTCGATGACGGTGGCGCCGTTGGCCGCGAACACCATGTCCGGCAGGCCGGGTACCGGCGGGATCGTCTCGACCGTGTGGCCGAGGCTCCTGAACGCCTGGCCCAGCCGCTGCCACTGATGGTTGGCCAGCGCGACGTCAACTGGCCTGCTCGGGTCCATCCACGGATTAATGGCATATTCCACCGTGAAGTGCTCGGGCTGGCACATCAGGTAGGTCCTCGCGTGGGTGCAGACGCGCAGCTTCGTGTCCGTCATTGAGGCGGCTCCCGGGTCGGCAGAAGGTCGATCTAGGCCAGACCAGCGTAGGATCCGGGCCAGCCGGTATGCGGCGGCCGATCATGCGTCTGACCGTCGATCCGTTGCGTAATTAGCCGCTTCGGCATCGATCCGTTGCGTCCGGCGCTCCTCAGCGGCCTGCCTCCAGAGACCCTCAGGGTTTCGCTGGCACAAAACCAGCCATAACACCCTGTCGGCGCCCGCCATACCGTAAGGATGTCCGCCATACCGTAAGGATGTCCGCGCCGTCGGCCGGTCTAACGGGTCAGGGACCAGATCTGGCCCTCCGGCGTGTCCGCGACCGCCACGCCGAGGTCCGCGAGCTGGGCCCGCAGCCGGTCAGAGGCGGCGAAGTCCTTGTCCGCCCTGGCCGTGATCCGCGCCTCGAGCAGGTCCTCAGCCCCGTCGGGTAGCTCCTGCGGGGCAGGCACGCGCCCGATCTCCCTGGCCAATTCCAGCGCGAGCACCTGGTCCGCAGCGACGAACGTCTCGAACTTCGACCCGGCCGGTATATCGCGATCCTTGGCCAACTCCCGTAGCGCAATCAGTGCTGCGGGCGTGTCGAGGTCGTCGTCCAGGGCGCCGAAGATGCGGGCCGCGTAGTCGGCGCACATCGGCTTGCTAGGCTCGTTTGCCCAGGTCGCCACTCGTTCCCGCCATCTGCGAAGAGTGGCGTCGGCTGCCTCCAGCGTCTGCCACGTCAGGTTGAGCTGCTGCCGGTACCGATGCTCGAGGAACGCCAGCCGTACGGCCAACGGGTCAAGCCCGCGATCGGCCAGGTCGGCCAGCAGCACGACGTTGCCGGACGACTTGGACATCTTGCGACCCTCGAACAGCACGTGCTCGCCGTGCACCCAGTGCCGCACGACGTCGCGTCCGGCAATCGAGTTGGACTGGGCCCGCTCGTCCTCGTGGTGCGGGAAGCGCAGGTCTATGCCGCCGGTATGGATGTCGATCACGTTCCCCAGGAACCGCTGCGACATCGCCGAGCACTCGGTGTGCCAGCCGGGGAAACCAGTGCCCCAGGGCGTCTGCCAGGTCAGCTCGCGGCCGGCCGGGGCGCCCTTCCACAGCGCCCAGTCGGCATGGAACCGCTTGTGCTCGTCGACGTCGCCCTCGAAGCGATGGCCAGGGCGCAGGCTGTCCAGCCGGTTGCCGGAGATCGCGCCATAATCGGCGAAGCTGCGCGCGTCGAAGTACACCGACCCGGTGTCGGCCACGTACGCGTGCCCGCTGTCGATCAGCGAGCCGATCAGGTCGGTCATCAGCTCAATGGACTCCGAGGCCCTGGGCGCGAAGTGCGGGGGCGCGATGTTCAGCGCCCAGCAGTCGGCCTTGAACGCGTCCTCATAGAACCGGGCGATCTCGAGCGCTGACTTCCCCTCGGCCCTGGCCTGGGCCAGGATCTTGTCCTCGCCGTCAGGGTCGATCTGCTCGTCGTCGGCCAGGTGCCCCACGTCGGTGATGTTCTGGCAGACGATCACCGACAACCCGTGCCGCTCGGCGTTGCGGCGGATGAGGTCAGACAGCAGGTAGGAGCGCATGTTGCCCACGTGCGCGAAGCGGTACACGGTCGGCCCGCACGTGTACATCCGCAGCTCGCCGCGGCGAGCGGGAGTTACCTCGACGACGCTGCGCATCCGGGTGTCGTAGAGCCTGAACACGGTCTCCAGCTTAGGAGTTCGGGCCGGGCACGAGCTCATCCCGGTGAATTGGCGTCCGGCGCGCCGGCCGCGCCGGCCGAGATGGTCCCGTGGGCACGGGCCGCAGCGGGCAGCGGGCGTCTTAACGTCACCCCGCCCTGCTCGCGGTGCTCCGTCTTAAACGTCACCCCGCCCTGCTCGCGGTGCTCCGTCTTAACGTCACCCCGCCCTGCTCGCGGTGCTCCACACCCTCGACTCCCTGCAACTCGCGGTGCTCCGCACCCTCGACTCCCGGCAACTCGCGGCGCTC
>JASIBJ010000512.1 GCA_030045215.1 Streptosporangiaceae bacterium
GCCGCATCAGCATGACCAGGATCACAATGCTGAGGGCCCAGGTCCATCCACTGGTGGCGCCGAACGCCGGCTTGAGCCCATCGTAAATATGCGCGAACACCCAGCCCACAGCCGAATACAGCGCGTCAAGTGGGTTCACCAGCTAGCTCCTCGCCCCTAGTCCAGCAGCATCAACACAATCAGCAACGCCCGGTGAGCTCTCCGTGCTTCCATCCCGGCTCTCGTCCGCCTGCTTCCGCGCGCCCTCGGACCCGGGCACGAAGTCCAGCCCGCCACGGTGGAACGGGTGGCACCGGCTCAGCCGCCGGACCGCCAGCCAGGAGCCCTTGAGGGCGCCGTGCAACTGCACCGCCTCAAGTGCGTACGCGCTGCACGATGGGTAGAACCTGCACCGCGGGCCTAGTAGCGGACCGACAAATCGGCGGTAAACGGTCAGCAACCCCACCAGCACCCAGCCCGCAGCCGACAGCTTGCGCTGACCTGAAGCCTGGCTCATCGGGCCACCCAACCCTGCCGCTGAAGCAGCGTTCCGATTACCAGGTCGAGGTCCGCGGCAAGATCCGCCTGGCAAGCCGTCGCGGCGCGCGGACTCGCGCGCAATACAAGCAGGCTACCTCCAGGGAGGGAGCCAAGGTGCCCACGGGCTAGGTGCCGAAGACGACGTTTAACCTTGTTTCGCACGACTGCCGATCCCACTGCCTTACTCACCACGAAACCCACCAACGCGGGCCGACCGCTGTCCGGCTCAATCAGAAGATGGCCCGACACCAGTGACCGGCCCGCCCGGCTCCCCCGCGCCGTCGCCGAGGCGAAATCGGCCCGCCGCCGCATTCGCGCAGCCGCGGGAAGCATCGGGGCGACCGCTGACGCGCACCGTCACACGCTGACGCGCGCGCGGCCCTTCCGACGCCTGGCCGACAGGATCGCCCGGCCTGCGCGCGTGCGCATGCGCAGCCGGAAGCCATGCGTCTTCGCCCGACGGCGGTTATTCGGCTGGAACGTACGCTTGCTCACTGGGACTCCAGATAGCGGCAGGTCTGTGAATTCTTCACAGCGGACTCAGCAGTCGGTCCTGATCCGTATCAGGCCGTGCTTCAGTTGCACCGGGGTAACCGGACCAACCCACGGTACGCGCAGCCACAGCAGGCGGTCAAACTCCAAGCCGAGGCCAGCTTCGGCCGGGGTTCGCGTGACCGGGTCCAATCCGGGTAGCATGCTCCGCCACCGTCAAGTTAGGAGCCCGCTGCCGATAGGACTGCCCGGTTTCCCGAACGCACCGCGGAGTCCAGCCCTAGGCTGTGGACAAGCGGCGCGCACGGGGCCTGCCGGGTCAGCCACCCTGCCGGCGCGCTTCCCTTCCGGTTGAGCGGATGGGTGGGCTCTCGCAGCCCTGACTTGCAACGTGCACATGCTGTGGAAAAACCTGTTGATCACATGTGGGGGGCCCGGGTGACCGGCCAATGAGCGAAGACGACCTCGCGGACGTATGGGCCCGCTCACTTGCAGACCTAGCCGGCATGCAGATTGAGCCGCATCAGCGCGCCTGGCTGCAGCTCACCCGGCCGCTTGGCCTAGTCGAGAACACGGCACTGATCGCCGCGCCGAACGACTTCGTCAAGGAGCAGCTTGAAACCAGGCTGCGGGCCCTGATCACCAATGCGCTGTCGAGGGAACTGGCCCGCAACATCCAGCTCGCGGTCACGGTCGATCCGGCCGCGACCGCCGACATCGGTCATCCGGCCAGCCAGCCAGACACCGCCGACGACGCGGTCACCAGCCCGATCCCGCCCGATCCTGGCGGCCCGGCCGGGCTTCGCCAGGCTCTCGGTCCGGCTGCCAACGGCTACGCCATCCCGGTGCAGCCAGGACCGGGTCGGTCGGTCGACGACGCGCTCACCGGCCACACCTCGTTCCCTGGCATGGACAATGACGGTCCGGATCTCATCGGCCAGCGGGCCGCCCTGGTGAACGGAACCAGCCGTTCCGCGGGCGCCGGTCCCGCCAGCCTGCCTCCGGCGCGTGAGCCGGCGGCCACCCACATCGTGGGTCCTCAGGTCCCGAGACCCGGCCAGGCCAGGCTGAACCCGAAGTACACCTTCGAGACCTTCGTCATCGGCTCGAGCAACCGGTTCGCTCACGCTGCCGCGGTCGCCGTCGCCGAGGCGCCGGCCAAGGCCTATAACCCGCTGTTCGTCTACGGCGACTCCGGCCTGGGCAAGACGCACCTGCTGCACGCGATTGGCCACTACGCGCAGGTACTCGATCCGGCTCTCAAGGTCAGGTACGTCAGCTCGGAAGAGTTCACCAACGACTTCATCAACATGATCCGCGACGGCAAGCAGGACGGTTTCCGCCGGCGCTACCGCGACGTCGACGTGCTGCTGGTGGACGACATCCAGTTCCTGGAGAACAAGGAAGGCACTCAGGAGGAGTTCTTCCACACCTTCAACACGCTGCACAACGCGGAGAAGCAGATCGTGATCTCCAGCGACCGCGCTCCCAAACGGCTGGTCACGCTCGAGGACCGGCTGCGCAGCCGGTTCGAGTGGGGCCTGCAGACCGACGTGCAGCCGCCCGAGCTGGAGACCCGGATCGCGATCCTGCGCAAGAAGGCCGTCCAGGATCGGCTCAACGCGCCGCCCGAGGCGCTGGAGTACATCGCCAGCCGGATCTCCACGAACATTCGCGAGCTCGAAGGCGCGCTGATCCGCGTGACCGCGTTCGCCAGCCTGAACCGCCAGTCCGTGGACCTGCAGCTGGCCGAGTTCGTGCTGAAGGACCTTATTCCCGAAGCCCAGGGACCCGAGATCACGGCCGCGACGATCATGGGCCAGACCGCGGCCTACTTCGGCCTGTCTATCGACGACCTGTGCGGGACGTCCAGGTCCAGGGTGCTGGTGACCGCGCGGCAGATCGGCATGTACCTGTGCCGCGAGCTGACCGAGATGTCGCTGCCCAAGATCGGGCAGCAGTTCGGCGGCCGCGACCATACGACCGTCATGCACGCGGAACGCAAAATCCGGTCGCTGATGGCCGAGCGACGCGCCATCTACAACCAGGTCACCGAGCTGACCAACCGGATCAAGCAGCAGGCCCTGTCCGGGTGAGGACTGTGACGAGGCCGCAGCCATCACGCCCGCCACTCCCGGCCGGGCCCACCCGCCCACTGCTCCCGGCCCGGCACACCCGCCCGGCACGGTCAGACCGGCGCCGGTCCGCTCTCGCGCGCTCCGCGCCCAGTTACCCTCTGTTGTGCACCGAGTACGCAAAAGCCGCGCCATACGCAATGCACGCACACAGGCTGTGGATAAGCCTGTGGACGTCCTTGGGACAGGTACGGGAAAACTCCGGACAACCGGGGGGTAACGCCGCGCTGACCGTCAGGCACCGGCCGGTCGTCCACATCCCTCTTCCTGCTGCACCCAGGCTGGCCACAGCCGCTGTGCACAGCGGAGGAGGCGCTCACCAGCGCGGACACCGGATATCCCCGGGATCCACCGACCCTATGACGACTACCTCTTTTATTCAGTACGCAATACGCACAGCAAGAAGGCTGCCGGGATGCCCTGGGCGGCCCGACCGAGAGGCCGCCGGGACGCCCGGGCGGCCCAGTCCAAGAAGAACAGGAGGGGACCGGTGAAGATCGTCCTTGAGCGAGACGTCCTCGCGGACGCAGTCGCCTGGACCGCCCGTGCCCTGCCCGCCCGTCCTGCGGTTCCCGTCCTGGCTGGCATCCGGCTGCAGGCGGCCGAGGACCTGGTGCTGTCGAGCTTCGACTACGACGTTTCCGCGCAGGCCACAGTGCCGGTCAGCACGCAGGAGCCCGGCAGCGCGCTGGTTTCCGGCCGGCTCCTCGCGGAGATTAGCCGCAGTCTTCCGGCCAAGCCAGTCCAGATCTCCGTGGATGAGGGCCGGGCCGTGCTGACCTGCGGCAGCGCTACGTTCACGCTGCTGACGATGCCCGAAGATGACTACCCGGCGCTGCCGGAGATGCCGCCCGCGGTCGGCTCCATCGGCAGTGACGCGTTTGCCACCGCGGTCAGCCAGGCGGTGACTGCCGCGGGGCGCGACGATACGCTGCCCGCGCTGACCGGCGTCCGCATGGAGATCAACGGCGAGACTCTGACGCTTGTTGCCACGGACCGCTACCGGCTGGCCGTGCGGGAACTGCGGTGGAATCCGGCCCGCCCGGATCTGACCGCGGCAGTGCTGGTGCCGGCGAAGGCCCTGGCGGACACGGCCCGCACGCTCACCAACGGTGCTGAGGTTGCGATCGCCCTGGCGGTGCCCGGCGATGACGGCAGTACTGGAGACGGCATGATCGGCTTCGAGGGCGCGGGTCGGCAGACCACCACGCGGCTGCTGGGCGGGGAGTTCCCCAGGACCCAGGCGCTCCTGCCGACCACCTCGAACGCGGCTGCGGTGTTGTCCACGAGCCTGCTCACCGAGTCGGTGAAGCGGGTTGCCCTCGTGGCCGAGCGCAACACCGCGGTCAGGCTCGGGTTCAGCACGGGCCAGCTCGTCCTCGAGGCCGGCACCGGAGATGAGGCGCAGGCCGAAGAGGTGCTTGAGGCCGACTTCGAGGGCGACGACCTGTCAATCGCGTTCAATCCGCAGTACCTGCTCGACGGCCTGACCGCCATCGACTCCGACACCGTGAGGATCTCGTTTACCGAGCCAGGCAAGCCGGCGTTGCTGACCGGTAAGCCAGGTCCCGATGGTTCCCCGGAGTTCAGGTACCTGCTGATGCCGATTCGTCTCGGCGGCTGAGGCGCCGCG
>JASIBJ010000513.1 GCA_030045215.1 Streptosporangiaceae bacterium
TCTGGCCGCTGACCGGGACTGGCCTGCAGCGGCCGCACCGGGTCGCCGTCGCGCGTCCACGCGATGAGGCCATCCGCCCTGTCCTTGGTCAGGCCGCCCCAGACAACTCCGCTCGGCACCATGGCGACCGCCGCCGCCACTGCGCTCGGATAGCTGGACGCGAGCAGGAGCGCCAGCTCTCCACCCCTGGACGCGCCCATCACCGCGACTCGGCCGCCAGGCACGGCGACGTTGTCGATCAGCCAGTCGATGCCGGCCTTGAAGTACTCAAGCGGGATATTGACCAGGTCGGGTGGCAGGTCCGGGTAGTTGAAGTAGGCCAGGGCGAGTGCGGCGAATCCGTGACTTGCCAGCAACGCCGCCGTGCACTGCACCGTGCTGATTCCGCCACCAGAACCGGAGAACAGCAAGACCGCCGGGAACGGGCCCGGCCCAGGGGGCACGAAGGCGATGCCCCGCAGTTCCCCGGCGGCGACGTCGATCCGTCGCACTGAACGATCCGCCTTCAGTCGTCGCAGCGAGCCGGAGCTGCTCCAGCCCTGCCCTGCCGCCGTCACCGAAACCAACCAGGGGTCAAGCGACTCGGTCGCAGATCGCGCCGCAGCGGCGCCGAGCGCCCACCACAGCCCGTAGGGTTCCACGCCGCCGTAGCTGCCCCCGACGCTGGGCAGCCGTGCGGGCGCGACCACCCCGTCCGGCGGGGCGAGGAACTGCGCCTCGCTGCTCGCCTCTTCCTCACCGATGGTCCAGCTGGCTGCGACTGTTACGAGCTCGCCCGGCGCGCAGCCGGTCACTGTGAAGCCCACCGGCTGATCGATCAGGACCTCAGGCGGGCCGATGTTCAGCTGGCCGCTCACCCGTGACCGCCTTTGGATTGCCCGCTGGTCGCCATGCGTCCAGCGTCACCAACAGCGGCCGGCCCGTCAACGGATTTCTCATAAATTCTGACTGGAAAAATAGGATATGCTGCGGCCGCCTCTTGCCCGTCTGACCGACTTATATATAATTCAGATGTGAAAAGTAGACAATACCTCAGTGCCGAGGCCCGGCTGGGCGACCTGGTGAGCGGCGTCAGGGCCGCTGCGCGGCAAGCGACCGGCTGGGCCGAGGCCGCGGACCTGGTCTGCGACCAGGTCCGGCTGCACCTGCCAGGACCGGAAATCCTGACGTCCGAGCAGCGCTACGGCGACCCGCTCGGGTACCAGTGTCATCTGCTGCACGCCGAGCCCGATGGCACGTTCTCGGTCGTGGGGATGGTCTGGCGGCCGGGTCAGGCGACACCGATTCACGACCATGTGACCTGGTGCGTGATCGGCGTCCTCCAGGGAACCGAGCACGAGGAGCGGTACCGCCTGCGCTCCGACGGCTGGCTCGAGCAGGACGGCACCGCCGACAGCCACACCGGTGACGTCACCGGCCTAGCCCCGCCCGGCGACATCCACCGTGTCCGCAACAACGGCACCGAGACCGCTATCTCCCTGCATGTCTACGGAACCGACATCAGCCGGATCGGCAGCAGCATCCGCCGCATCTATAACCAGCCTGTCGTGGCCGAACCGGCCCGCTGACCCGAGCGAGCCAGCCAGGCTCGCCACTTGCGTCCGGTAGCGCTGGCCGCGGGCGGCAGTCTCGGGCTCGTCGTGCAGGCGTGCCAGCACGTTCGAGTTTGCACAGCAACCAAGCGCCTGAGCCCCTTAAATGGTGCGTGTCCGGTAAATTGACCCATTGTGCCGGTCGGCGCTGCTGTGGCCCACGCATGCAATCCGCAGGGCGGGAAGATACCCGCTGCAGACGCGGCTGCCGCCCGACGAATCCCCGGAGGAGGCTCGCTCCTGTCTTCAGCCTGCGCACAGGAAGCCCGCCTACGATCAGGGCCGGATTGTGAGGGATCATGAAACCTCGAGGTGGAGTGACATCCTGGAGCGGCGGGAGCGAGGAGGGCTTCTGTACACAAGCCCGTCCCCGGCCGGTGACGCTCCGGTCCTCGTCCCTGCACCAGGCACCGCGCAGGCGAGCGTAGGCACAGATGCGCGCCCAAATCACTACGGCCGCGATCATGGTGCTCGCCCGGTGCACGCCCTACCTGGAACACGAGATGCTCGGCTTGGCCGACCTGATCGAGCCGGGCAGCGTCTGCGTGGACGTCGGCGCCGCAGCCGGGCTGTACACGCTGGTGATGTCCCGGCTAGCGGGCCCCCTGGGCCAGGTCCACAGCATCGAGCCCTTGTCGTTCGCGCGGCCGGTCTGGTCCAAGGTGCTCGCCGCGCGCAGCGCCGCGAACGTCCGTCACCACGCGCTTGCGCTGGCCGCCGAGCCGGGCGCCGGCGTGATGAGCGTCCCCATCGGCCGGTTCGGGCCGGTAACGGGACGATCGTTCCTGACTGGCGGCAGCTACGACCTGGGCTCCAACGCCGAGTTCGCCGACCACGTCAGCGTGGAAGTGCCGGTCTCCACGCTCGACTGCATGTGCGCCGACGCCTGCCTCACCGGCCTGGACTTCATCAAGATCGACACTGAGGGAGCCGAGCTGCAGGTACTCAGGGGCGGCGAGCGGGCGATCAAGGAGTTCAGGCCGGCCATTCTCGTGGAGATCGAGGCGCGGCATGCGGCGCGGTATCAATGCGAGCCGGGTGACATCGTGGCCTGGCTGGCCCAGCGCGGCTACGTGATGTACGCGTGGCGCAACGCCTGGCGACCCGCCGGTCAGGTAAGTCCTGACACCAGGAATTACCTGTTCCGGCCCGGCGCCGCGAGCTAGCCAGCCGACCGCTCTAACTGCCGGGAACGACGAGCGATTCGAGGGGAACGGACGGGTCACTCAGCGCGGCCTTGTCCACCGGCCGCTGCGCCCGGACCAGAGCCTGGATCGTGTCATTGACATCCCAGATGTTGACGTTCATTCCGGCGAGGACATGTCCGTCGTCAGCCAGCCAGAACGCGAGGAACTCCAGGCCGGCGACGTCACCGCGGAAAGCGACTTGGCTGTAGCCGCCGGGTTCGACGTAGCCGGAATACTCCATGCCCAGCTCGTACTGGTCGGTGAAGAAATAAGGCACCCGGTCGTAGCTGACTGCCTGGCCGAGCATCGCCCGAGCCGCCGCCGGCGGCTGGTTCACCGCATTGGCCCAGTGCTCGATGCGGATGTGCTTGCCGAGCAGCGGGTGGAACGCGCTGGCAACATCGCCGGCCGCGTAGATGTCGGCATCCGAGGAACGCAGCTGGGCATCGACCGTGATGCCATTGGCGACATCGAGGCCGGCCGCCTCGGCGAGTTGCACGTTCGGCGTGATCCCGATCGCGACGATGACTGCATCGGCCGCGACGTGACTCCCGTCGCCGAGCCGGACACCGTCGACGCGACCGCCGGATCCGGTGATCTCGGCGACCTCAGCGCCGAACCGAAGGTCGACCCCGTGCTTCCGGTGCAGGTCAGCGAAAACCTGCGCGACCTCGCGACCGAGCACGTTCAGCAGCGGAAGCTCTGCCGTCTCCACCACGGTGACCCCAGCTCCGGCCTCGCGCGCCGCTGCCGTCACCTCCAGCCCGATCCAGCCACCCCCGATGACAGCCACCCGCGCTGCCTCGCCTATCGCGGCCTTGATCCTTTCGCTGTCGCCGACGGTGCGCAGGTAGAGCACGCCATCTAGGTCGTGGCCAGGCACGGGCACCCGCCTCGGTGAGGACCCGGTGGTCAGCAGGAGCTTGGCGTAGCCGACACGGTTCCCGTCGGAGAGCATTACCTGGTGCGCGGCACGGTCGATGCCGGTCGCCGTGGTCCCCAGGCGCAGCTCGATGTTCGCGTCCGCATACCAGTCCCGCGGGTGCGTGAAGATCGACTCGCGCTTGGCCTTGCCCCGCAGGTACTCCTTGGAGAGCGGCGGCCGCTCGTACGGCAGCTCGTTCTCGCTGCCGATCATGATCAGCGGGCCGTCGAACTTTTCCGCGCGGAGTGCCTCCGCCGCCTTGGCGCCCCCCAGGCTTGCCCCGACTATCACGTAACTCGCGTCATCGGCCATCGCGCTCCCCGCTTCCGTGCGGTCGTCAGTGTGCTTCAGTCTCCTCCTGTACCCATCCCCGAGAGGGCAAAGAACTCCGCCTTGCCGCTCGGGTCGTCACTCAGCGCTCCGGCGACCCATCGGGGGAATAGCGGCGCGCACGACGTCCGTGAGACGAGCGTTGCCCCGCCTTTCCAGTACTGGCCAGGCGGGGCAACGGTTCGGCTCAGCAGCGCTAACTGCGGATGTGCACCAGGGCCGACAGACTCGGTAGGCCACGGCCCAGCTTGTTCGCGGCCTGCACCTGGAACTGCCAGATGCCCGCCTTGAGGTGGCGCAGGGTGATCTTGGTGGCATCCCTGCCTGCCGCCGCGCTGAATTCCCTGGTCAGCTTGCCGTTGCTGGCCACTGTGTAAGCGGTAATGACATAACCCGTCACCGCACTGCCGCCGTTGTCGCTGGGTGGCTTCCAGCTGACGGTCGCGCTGCTGACCGACGAGCGTGCCGTCACGTCCCGCGGTGCTGACGGCGAGCTCTTGGTGTAGGTGAAAGTGACGTGCGGGTTGGCCGCGCTGCGAGGCTCAGGCGGATTGGTCAGCGTTCCGCCCAGCGTCGTGATTGTGATATCTACCTTCGTGCCCGCTTTGCCGGGTGGAGCCAGCACCTCGAACGGAGCGCTCGGCGTAAACGCCGGGCTGGTCACGATGGTTCCGGGAGTCTTACCGAAGAACACGCCGGTGATATCAGAGTCCAGCTGGCCGTTAATGTCGACGGCAGTACCGCCATGCGCCGGGCCTGACGCCGGGCTGCTGGATGTCAGCACCGGCCGTCCCTCGTAGGTGAGGGTGTAAGTGTCCACGCTCGGGTCGGGAGCCGAGCAGCCGGTCACGCTGCACAGCAGCACATCGGTGGGCGCGTCGTAGCCCTGGGGCACCACCACCGTCAGTGACGTGTCGGTCTGGCGTGTGAAGGTTGTCGACGTCGAGGTCAGGCTCGGCAGCACCTGGACCTGGAACACCACGCTGGCGACGTCCGACAGGCCCTGCCCGGTGATGGTCAGGTTAGCGGGGTCGGCTTGATTGCCCACGTGCTGCGACAGCCCGGTGAGCTCGGGCGTGCCCGCATAGCTGAACGAGGACACGTTCGACAGCTGCTGCCCGCTGCTGACCGAGATCGGGGCGGAAGTCGGCTCGGTGCTCGGGGCCGCTGGCGGGATCCCGACCGCGATCTGGGTGGCGGAGATGCCCTCGACGTCGAAGTCCTGCGAGAAGTTGATCCCCGCCGGGCCGACATTGACCCAGTAGAGCGTGAGCAGGTTGAAGCCGGTTCCGGTGATCACGTCGGTGGAGGTGCCATTCTCGCTCGCGTACTGCGGGCTCACCGAGGTGATGTGCGGTGCCGCGGAGTAGTCGTACTCCTCCGGCTGCGGGTCAACCTCGCAGCCGCAGCCCGCCGGGGCGAGCAAGGCCCCATCAGGCTGGAAGACGAGCGGACCCGAATAGGCAGGCAGGATGGTGGGGCCCGAGCTGGTCCCGTCCGGCGTGGTGACCGTGACGGCGACCGCGCAGATGCCCTGCGAGGCGCTCACCGCGCAGTTTCCGTCGCTAGCCGGAACGGTCACGCTGATCTCGTTGTCGCTCAGCACGGTGAAGGAGGTCGCCGCAACGTCGCCGAACTCCACGTTCGTGGCGCCGGTGAGCCCGGCGCCGACGATGTCCACGGTGTTGCCGCCGCCGATCGGCCCGGTGGACGGCCCGACGTAGTCGACGGCCGGGCCGCCCGATGAGTTAGCCGTGTAGTGGTATACGGACTTCTGGGTCAGCGCACTGGACTGCCGTGGGCTGCCCGCGGTCACGACCGTGACGTTCGCGCCGCCGGCGACGCCGGGCGGGCTGTTGGCCGGCGGGAAATAGGCAGGGATGGTGACGGTGACCGTCGTCGGTGCCCAGCCGGTCACCTGCGCGGCGACGTTACCAAAGAAGACCTTTCCCTGCGTGCTGCCGAAGTCGCTGCCGTTGATCTGCAGCGTTCCGCCGCCGGCGATGCCGGAGTTGCCGCTGGTCTGGGTCAGCCCGGACACCTGCGGTCTCGGCACTGTGTCCAGGCCCGCCGCGTCCGCGCAGAGCTGCGCTGCCAGTCCGGGATCGCCGTTGGCGTCGGTGATCCGCGGCGTGCCCAGGCCGCTGGCCATGTCATATCCGCGGCGCGTGGTCCAGTTTGTCCCATTGCCCACTTCGAGGTTGTCGTTGTTACCGACAGTGACGTCGCTGAAGGCGTCGGCGTAACCCGAACTGGACCCCACCTCGTACAGCAGCGGAGTGGCGAAGCCGAGACCCAGGCCGCCGGGCAGGGAGTTGCAGGCCGTGGTGCTGTTGATCTCGGCCAGCATGGCGGCCCATAGCGGCGTCGACGAAGACGTGCCGCCGATGATGAACCACTGCCCGTCGTACACGATAGTGATGCCGGTCTGCGGGTCGGCCACAGCGCTCACGTCAGGCGCCTCACGGCAGGCGGTGTCGGCCGGCAGCGTAGTGCCGAGGCCCTGCAGGTGATAGTTGTCCGCGGCCCCCGACGGGTCATTGCTGCACGGCTCGGTAGCAGCGGTCTGCGGCACGACAACCCCGGACTGCCACGGCGGCTGCTCCCAAGCCTCAGACAGGCCGCCGCCTCCGGCACCGCCGGAGTTTCCGTTGTTCCACACCTGCTCGGTCGGTGGCTCGTTCGCCTTGGTGATCGTGGTACCGCCGACCGAGGTCACGTACGGCTGGCTGGCCGGGTCCTGCACGGACAGGTCCGCGGCGACCGGAGTTGACGCGTGCTCGGCGCAGCTGTCAGATCCGTCGTCACCAGCGTCGTTGAAGACCGTCTGGCCTTGCGCCGCCATCTGCTCAAAGATCTCGTTCTCGGCCGGGAGCACGCCGGGCGCGCCCTGCTGCTGGACTGTCTCGCACAGCCCCCAGCTGCTGGTTGCCTGGCGCGCGTCGTCAGCGATCGCCATCTGGTTCCAGGTGTCGAGCGGGCCGAAGTCGTCATCCATGTTCGGCCCGGAGAACACGTGGATCTTCGCGTCCGGCGCGATGGCCGACACGTTGTCCACGTCCAGCGCCGCCTCGCCGGAGCCAGGCCCGGTCCCCGGTCCGCCGTCGACGTTGGTGACGGTGATCTGGCTGGTGTGACTCGCGCCGAAGTAGCACTGATCGAATGTCTGCACGTCCGACAGCTCGAACGGCTCGAGCTCGTAGACGTCCACCGTCTGGCCCTGGCCCAGGTCACCGGCGCTGTACAGCGGGTCCAGGCCATAGACGTAAGCCACCTGCTGGTCGGTCAGCGCGCCGAACTGCTCCAGCGCGGCCGCAGCCGGGCAGGCCACCGGCCCGCCATCAGACCTGGTGCTGGTCAGGCTTGGTCCCTCGATGCGGCCGTGCTCCAGCGACTTCAGCGGCCTCATCAAGTCGTTGCTCTCGTGCACCAGCGCGTTCAGGCCGATGACAGCCTGGACATCATGGGCAATGGAGGCGGGTAGCCGGACGGGCGAGGTGGTGGCCCGGCCGATGCCGCCGCCGGCCAGCCTGACCCGCTGCAGGCCGGTGTGGAAGGCTGCCTCGATGCGGGAGGCAGAGCCGGAGAAGCTGACCAGCAGACGGTTAGCGGAAACGGCGCCGACCTTCAGGCCGTCCCTGGCCAGCTGGTTCTCCACCGCCTTGACCGCCGCCGGGCTGGGGCCGAACCGCTGCGCAAACTGGCCCCTCGACAGGTACTGGTGGAACTGCCGGGATCGGGGATCAGAGGTCTCGTCGATGAACTTGGTCACGGCCTGCTGGTTCGGCAGCCGCATGGCAATGGCCGCGGTGATCTGCGAGCTGCCGGTGACCGCTCCGATGGCGCGGTCACCGGGGAGAATCCGCGCCGCCGCCTGAACCGGGACAAGGCGAGAGAGCTCGGTCCCGGCCTGTCGGTCGGGTGCGGTGCCGGGCTTAGCCGTGGCGCTGGCCGCGGCAGCCGGTATGGCGAGTGCGAGCGCTAGGGTCAGCGCGGCGGTTCCGGAATAAAGCCGACGGCGCCCGGGCGTGGATGCCGCGATGCGGGCGAGAGCGGGCGGCAGGTACCTTCGTCGGCCCCTGCTTTGCGGAGATGACATGGCGGACCCTTCTGAAACACGATTGCGTGTGCGGGATCCTCGTCAAGCGGGGGAGGACGAGCATCAGCCAAAGCTGTTAGCTGCGGCGCAAGCGGCCCAGCCGCCGTCGCCGAAGGCAATCATGCTCGCCGGTCACACACAGGTCAATAGCATCACATGCCGTTCTTAATTCTTTTTACACCATTCGCCTGATAAATTGCGGCAGCGGATTCTGGCGGTATTCGAGTGGGTTTCATCGGAGATCGAAAGCACCCTCCCGCCTCCCGTGGATTGAAAATGCACCAGACCCGCCCGGC
>JASIBJ010000514.1 GCA_030045215.1 Streptosporangiaceae bacterium
GAACCGGGCCAGGCGGGCTTGCTCGCGGCGCCTTCCCGCGACGGTCGGCTGGTACCGCCGCGAGCGCGCCAGCACCGCGGCGATCGCGGCGTCCGCGGCGCAGAGGCCGGCCGACCGCGCCGCGAGCATCGCGGCGCCGAGGCCAGCAGAATCGACATCCAGATGGCGTACAGGCAATCCGAGCACGTCTGCTTTCAGCTGACCGGCCAGCGGGATGCGACTGCCGCCCCCACCGACCCTCAGCTCGGCTGCGGGCGACCCCGCGGCGGCAAGGGTTTCGAGAACCGCCGCCACGGCGAGGGCGATTCCCTCGATGATCGCGAAAGCGACCGCGCTTCGGTCATGTCGCTCTGAGAGGCCGATGAGTGCACCGCGGATGGAGGCGTCATCGCGCTCTCCGTCGCCGAGGTAGGGGAGGAACAGCGGCGCAGCCTCGGCGGGATCCGCCCGCGCGGTCGGCGAACGCGCCGCGGCGCGCAGGTGCCGCTCGGCGTCGGCGGCCAGCTCGGCGTGGCTGGCGTAGCCCAGGCACCGGACGGCCCAGTCGAGCGCCGCGCCGGTGGTGTTGATCCCGAGCTCGGTGCAGTAGCAGCCGGCGATCAGGTAGCTGTAGTGGGTGATCCGGATGTCGGCGAGAGGAGCGGTGACGATCGAGTTCAGGCACGATGAAGCGCCTGCCATCTCGCTTGTCACGCCCGGACCGAGCAGGCCCGCGCCGTAGGCCGCGCACTGGCTGTCGGCAGCGCCGACGACGACCGGGATGCCCGGCTCGAGCGAGACCTCCGCTGCGACATCAGCCGGCAGCACGGCCGCCACCTGCCAGGACGGCAGTGCCTCGGGAAACGGGACGGGTTCAAGGCCGAACGTTGCCAGCAGCTCAGAGTCCCAGTGCCGATGCACCAGGTCGTAGAAGACCGTTGCGTTCGCGTGCGTCTCATCGGTGGCCAGCAGCCCGGTCAGGCGATGCAGGACCACGTCACGCGGCTGCAGGTAGCAGCGCGCCTGATCGAAGATCGCGGGCTCATGCTCCCGCAGCCAGAGCACTTTCGGGCCGACATGGAAGGCCTCGGGTACATGGCCGGTGCGCCGGTGAAACTCGGAGTCTCCGACTGTGGCCCGCATCTGCGCGGCCTGCTTCGCTGCCCGGTTATCGCGGTACAGCAGGCCGGGACCCACCGGCTCGGCCCGCCCGTTAACCGGTACGACCGTGGGGCACTGCCCGGTCAGCCCGATCGCTCGGATCGACCCGGCGGCGACACGTGCGGACAGGCGGCCAAGCGCGACCAGCGCGCCGTCAGACCAGTCGCGCGCGTCCTGCTCGGCCCAGCCAGGTCGGGGGGTGCGGATGCGGTACGGATGGCGTATCTGTGCAACCGGCGTGCCGTCGAGCTTGTAGGCGACGGCGCGCGCTCCGGTGGTGCCGACGTCGATCGCCGCGACCAGCGGGACGCGGCTTGCTGTGCTGGTCGTCATCGACCGGTCATCCGCGCACGAACTGATAGGCCTTGACCTTTCCAGGGTCTAGCGTGACCAGGACGCCATTGAGCACCCCTGTCCCGTAATCACTGCCGGGATTGATCGCCAGCGTGCGGCCGAGCTTGCGGAAGCCCGCACTCTCGTGGATGTGGCCATGCAGCCCGAGCAGCGGCTGTACCCGTTCGATGAGCTCGCGGACCGCGTGACTCCCGACGGGGCTCATTTTTGCCTGCCCGGCCGACGTCTGAACCTGGAGGTTCTCGTCGAGTACCGGCGCCTCATCGAGGCCGGTGTCGAACGGCGGCGGGTGCAAGTTGAAGATCGAGTGCTCGGGTTCGCGCAGCTCGCCGGCGAGGACCGCGAACTCCAGTCGCAGGTCCTCTTCGGTCATCTCCCTGTAGGTATGCCAGGGAGTGGTGTTCGCGTATCCCCATGAAATCATCTCGTGCCCGCCGACCAGGACGTCCCGGCCCTCGCAGTGCGTGCCCCACGGGGCCGCGTCCAGCATCGCCGTGAGCTCGGGCGGGTCGTCGTTGCCGAGCATCCAGTAGATCGGGATGTTGCGAGGGCGCAGGCGCTCGTCGGCGAGTTCCAGCCATTGCTGCAGCCGCTGGCTGATCAGTGACAGGAACAGGGCGTCGAGCTCGCCTGCCGCCTCCAGGTCGGCCAGCTCACCGGGGTCGGCCCGGTACGGGTAGTAGCCGTGATCGGCGATCAGCTGCTCGACTCCGCGCAGTTCCTCGCCATCCTCTAGGTCGTACGACGCGCCCCTGAAGCTGAATTTGAACCGGCCGGCTGGCGCTCGGGTAATCGACTGGATCGCCTTTCCCGCCAGGTCCCCGCCCAGCACCATGACGTCGGCCTTGTAAATGGCTCCCCCGTTGAGGTACTTACGGAAGCATTTGCCTGATCCGTGCAGGTCGCTGACGAAGTACAGCCTGATTCCCTTGGCCATCGTGCCGCCTTCAGCTGTCCCGCGATCTACGCACGATGTCGACCATGCGTGCGGCGCGATCCGGATCGACTTGGTTCCAGGTCGAGCCGTCGACCTTCAGGCCGGTGCCGACGATGATACCGTCGGCCAGGGAAAGGATCTTGTCCGCGTTGTCGTGGGTAACGCCGGTGTTCGCGAGCACGGGCACCTCGCCGGCGCTCTCCTTGGCCGCCTGCAAGTCAGCCAGATCAATTTGCGCACCGGCCTGTGGTCCGCTGATCAGCAGCGCGTCGGCGCCGAGGAACGCGGCGCCGCGGGCGCGATCGGCTACGGGTCGCCCCGCGACAGACCGGCTGAATTCCGGGGTCACGTTCGTGAAGATCGCGACATCGTCAGCGCCGATAGCGTGCCGGTAATACGCCAGCTCCCCGAAGTCGGGCGCGAGCAGGCCCATGTCGCTCTCGAAGACCCCCGTGAATACCTCGCGGACGAACATCGCGCCGGTCGCCCTGGCGACGGCGATCGCCGCTTTCGGATCCCACAGCAGGTCCACGCCAAACGGGATCGTGATCTCGTGCCGTAGCCGGCCGATGATCGCAGCCTCGGCGGCCGCGATCTCAACGCCCACCGCAGTCGAGTACGGCAGGTCATGCTCGTTACAGAACAGCAGCGCGTCAACGCCGGCTCCCTGCAGCGCGAGGACGTCCTTGCGCACCGCGGCGTAGATATGATCCATGCCCGCGGTGGCGTCGTGCCGTGGTCGGCCTGGCAGCGCGAGCAGATGACACATCGCGATCAGCGGCTTGGGCACGCCGAACATCCGCTCCATGGTGTTCACTGGCTGGCCTCCTGTTCGCCATCCCGCCCGGGCGGCCGTGCCGGTGGCCGCTCGTCAGGGTGACCGCGCAGCGGCCTGACCGAGGCCCGGATAGACCCGCGGCCAGGCTTCGCCCTGGGCCGGGCGCCGTCGGCGACGACGACGTCCACGCCCACCGCGCGCAGCCGGTCGAGCTCAGACTCGTCCGCGCCCGAACTGGTTACCAGGCTGGAGATCGCTCGGGCCGGGGCGACGATCGCCCGCGCGTCCACGCCGATTTTCGACCCGTCGGCGAGCACGACCAGCCTCGAGCTGTGCTCGATCGCGGCCCGGTTGACCTCGGCGATGTCGTCATCTAGCTCGGTCACGCCGAACCGGGCCGAGACGCCGGCCGCGCCGATGACCGCGACGTCGGTCCGGTACCTCGCAACCGACGTGATCGCTATCGGTCCCACGCACGCCAGTTCCTCCTCGCGGACGGCGCCGCCGAGCGCGACGACGTCCACGGGCCGCGAGCCGAGCAGGCTCGCGACCGGCAACGAGGCCGTGATCACCTGGAGTTCCCTGGTCGCGCTCAGGAACAGCGAAAACTGCTCGGCCGTGGTTCCGGCGCCGACAAACAGCACGGACGACCCGGTGAGCGCCTCGGCGGCCCGCATGCCGATGAGTCGCTTCTCCGCGGTGTGCTCGAGTGCCCTGGCGTTGAATGCGAGCTCGATTGACTTAGTGATGTGCGCGGTCGCGCCGCCATAGGTGTGCCGCAGGAACCCGTCTTGCTCCAGCCGGCTGATATCACGCCGGATGGTCATTTCCGAGACATCCAGCTCCAGCGCCAGTTCGGCGATCTTGATCGTCTGCTCTTCCGCAACCCGCTGGAGGATCCGGCGGCGGCGGTCGACGGCGAACACGCGGGCGCTGCTCCTTCCGGCGACCATTCCGGGCAACAAATTCTAACACATTTACTAGATGATTTCTGCGTCAATATCCGATACTCTCTGTTCAGTCCTGTTACTCTCGCGACCCCGGCGCAGGCCAGCAGGCGTTCATGCTCCAGCGCACGGAGTGAGGAGCAGCTATGAGCACGGCTGAGAGCCGCGAGGATCGCCAGCTATTCGTGCGGCAGAGCACGGGCCTGGTACGCGAGGCGTCCGCTTTCGACGCGATGGTGTTCAACGCCGTGTTCTCCGCGCCGGTCGGTGCGACCCTGGCCTGGGGAGTGTTCTTCGCGCTGTCGGCATTCCCCGGCGCGGACCTGGTCACGGCGACGCTGGTGTCGTTCGTGATCAATGTGCCGATCATCTTGATGATGGCGCTGATGGCGTCGAGCATGCCGCGTACTGGCGGCGACTATGTCTGGGTCAGCCGGATCCTCTCACCGCCCCTGGCGACCGTGTCGAACTTCGCGGCCGCGTTCTCGGCCATGATCGGCGCGACGTTCTGGGCCAGGTACTTCCCGGTCTTCGCGCTCGGGCCGACGCTGGTGACGTTCGGCGTCTTCTTCCACAACCAGGGCCTCATCAACTGGGGCGACGACTTCCAGACCTCGCACACCTGGATCTTCCTCGGCGGGCTGTTCATGATCTTGCTGATGACGGCCATCCTGATCGCCGGCACCAAGGTCACGTTCCGGTGGCAGAACACGTTCTGGATCATCGCCTCGGCCGGGACGTTCCTGGCTTTCATTGTGCTGGCGGTCGGGTCGTCCAGCGCCTTCCGGTCCCACTTCGACCAGCTCTCGGCGCGATTCGGCGCCCACGGCAACGCTTACCAGCAGGTGATCAACACCGTCCACAGCAGCATCCTGAACGAGCCAGATGCGGGCCGGATGTCGAGCACGCTGCCGGCCATCTTCGTGATCATGACGTTCATGATGTGGAACTGGTGGAGTGTCTACCTGTCTGGCGAGCTCAAGAGTGCCTCGAACCGCAACCGTCAGCTCAAGATCATGTTTACGGCGCTGGCCTGGGACGTGGTCTTTATCGTCATCGGCGTACTGCTGATCTACAAGGTCGCCGGCTACGCGTTCATGTCGGCGGTCAATACGAGCCCGAACAAGGCGTACGTGATCCCGTCCGGGCCCTGGTATCACTTCCTCAGCGCGCTGACGGTGAACATCCCGGTGCTGACCGTCCTGATCGTCGGCTCGTTCCTGTTCTGGAGCCTGCCCGCGATGGTCGGTAACTCGTTCATGCCGGTGCGCACGGTCTTCGCCTGGGCGTTCGACCGGCTGCTGCCGGCCAAGCTCGCCGACGTCAACGACCGCACGCACTCGCCCGTGCCGTCGATCCTGACCGTGATGAGCCTCGTCACGGTCATGCTCGTGTGGAGCGTGCTGGCGACGACGTTCGAGACGTGGCTGGCGCTGGGCGTGCTGGCCGGCGTGGTCTGCGTGTGGATCGTCTGCGTCGCCGCGTTCACCTTCCCTGAGCGGCGGCCTGATCTGTATCAGGCGTCTCCGGCGAACATGAGATGGGGCGGCGTCCCGGTCCTCAAGATCGTGGCTCCGCTGTCGTTCCTGGTGATGGCCTTCCTGGTCTACGACGTCCTGGAGTACCCGGCCCTGGCCATCGGCACCAGCTCACACTGGTGGTACGTGCCGGCCTTCATGGGCGGCACGGCGGCGTTCGGCCTGCTCGTTTACTACGTTGCGAAGTTCGTCCGGCGCTCCCAGGGCGTCGACGTAGACCTGGTGTACCGGGAGCTTCCGCCCGAGTAGCGCTGGCCAGGCCCGCCAGAACGACAGCTCTGCAGGCGGCGCATCAAGCTCAGCGGGCCTTCGCAGCGGTGCGGTAGCGGTCGATGACGACGCCGGCGAGTGCTGGGTGCCCGCCGAGCGGGTCGCTGACCCAGTCGGCGCCGCACTCGGCCAGCTGGTCGCTGAAGTGGCCGGGCGCCAGCAGGTAGGACGCCACGGCCACCGGCCTGCCGGTCTGCTCGCGCAGCCGCGCGACCGCTTCGGCGACGGTGGGCCTGGCCACGGACAGGTAGGCGGCCAGGACCGGCACGTTCAGCTGGTCCGCCAGCAGTGCGGCCTGCTGCTCGACGTCGGCCGCGGCCGCCGGATCGCATGAGCCCGCCGCGGCCAGCACGACCGCCGTGCCGTCGGGGACGCCTGCTTCGGTGAGCCGGGCCGTCAGCGCGGTCAGCAGCAGCCGGTCTGGTCCAAGGGGCGCCGCGACTCGTGCTCCGGCCGAGCTGGCCGCATCGGCTATGTCGGTCGAGACGTGATAGCCGGATGACAGCAGCAAGGGGACGATCACGGCGCCGGAGCCGGCAGCGCTGAGCCCCTCGGGCAGCGATGGCTCGGCGTGGCCAAGGAAG
>JASIBJ010000515.1 GCA_030045215.1 Streptosporangiaceae bacterium
CCGGCTCCTTCGCCAGGAACCTGGTCGTGATCGAGCCGGGATCGGCGAAGTCGATGACGATCTCGTTCCTTCGCCCGTTCGGCGTGTCCTTGCGGTGGGCCGGGAACATCCGCAGCGGCGGCTCATGAAAGCCGAGCGTGATCACCTGCCGGCCGGCGGCCAGGCTCTTGCCCGAGCGCAGAAAGTACGGGACGCCATGCCAGCGCCAGTTGTCGACTTCGGCCCTGACGGCCACCATCGTCTCGGTCTGGGAGTCGGGCGCGACGCCCGGCTCATTCCGGTAGCCCTCGTACTGGCCGCGCACGACATGCCGGGGGTCGACCGGCCTCATGGCGTCAAAGACCTTATCTTTCTCCGCCCGGAGCTGGCGCGCGGAGAGTGCGGTGGGCGGCTCCATGGCGACGAACCCGAGCACCTGGAACAGATGCGTGACGATCATGTCCCGGTAAGCGCCGGTCTTGTCGTAGAAGTCGGCCCGGCCCTCGATGGAGAGAGTCTCGGGCACGTCGATTTGTACGTACCGGATGTGATCACGGTTCCAGACCGGCTCGAACAGGCCGTTCGCGAACCGGAAGGCGAGGATGTTGTCGACCGACTCCTTGCCCAGGAAGTGGTCAATCCGGAAGACCTGCGACTCGTCGAACACCGCGTGCACGGCCGCATCGAGCTTGCGTGCCGACTCCAGGTCGGTGCCGAACGGCTTCTCGATGATGACCCGGGATCTGTCCGTGGCCAGGCCTGACTGGCCGAGCATCGCAACGACCGAGGTGAAGGCGGCGGGTGGCACAGCCAGGTGGAACAGGCGGCGCGGCGACCCGCCGATGGCCTTCTCGGCCCGCTCGACCTCCTCGACCAGCGGGGCGTAGTTGTCCGGGTCGGAGCTGGCGAACGACAGGTGCGGGGCGAACGCCTCCCACGGCTCGCCGCTCGGCTTGGTGATGCAGAAGTCCTCGCAGGCCTGCTTGGCGTGCTCGCGGAACTGCTCGGAGCTGATCGCGGAGTTGGCGGGTGAGGTGCCGATGATCCGGTACTTGTGCGGCAGCAGGCCGGCCGCGGCCAGGTGGAACAGGCCTGGCAGCAGCTTGCGCTTGGCCAGGTCGCCAGTTGCGCCGAACAAGACGATGACGTGGTCGCCTGGGTGATGCTGCGGCGCGGTGGTCATGATGGGGTTCCTCCTGGTCAGGCTTGAGCCGGTGCGGCCGCGGCATCCGCGAGCACCAGCGACCGGGCGGCCCGTACGCGTCCGGCGGGGATTGATTCGTCGCCCGCCAGGAGCCTGGCCAGCGGATCTCGCTTGTCTGCCCCGGTGATCAGCCACATCAGCTGATCCGCGCGGGCAAGGGCGGGATACGTGAGCGTCATCCTCTGATGACCCTGATAAGGCTGGGTAACGGCCACGAGTGCGTCTGTCACGTCCAGCACGGGATCGCCGGGTACCAGCGACGCGGTGTGCCCGTCCGGCCCGAGGCCGAGGTGGACGAGGTCAAAGCGCTGCGGCAGCACGTGAGCGTAGGCGGCCGCAGCCGCGCCCAGATCAGGATCTGTGACCGGCATCGGGTGCACTCTGGCCGGAGCTGCGCCGATGCTTGCCTTCAGGTGCGTCAGGTTACGGTCGGGATCTCCGTCGGGCGCCACGCGCTCGTCCACCTGGAAGAGTTCCGTGTCAGCCCACGGCATGTCCTCGTGCGCCAGTTCGCTGAACATCGCCCAGGGAGTGTGACCGCCGCTGACCGCAAAGGTGAACCGGCCGCGCTCGGTGACTGCCTTGCGCGCCAGCGCCGCCACGTAGCCGGCACCCTTGGCCGCGACCGCAGCCGCGTCCGGGGACACCTCGAGTTCGTGCTGCACCACGGTCAGGCTTTCTTCTCGGCGTGCCCGCCGAATTCCGAGCGCATGGCAGAGAGGATCTTGTCGGTAAAGTCGCCAAGGCCGCGCGACTGGAACCGCTCGTACAGCGCCTCGGTGATGATCGAGGCGGGAACGCCCTCCTCGATCGCGGCCATCACGGTCCACCGGCCCTCGCCGGAGTCCGACACCCGTCCTTCGAACTCGCTCAGGTCCGGGTCCTTGGCGAACGCCTCCGCGATCAGGTCGATCAGCCACGAGCTGATTACCGACCCGCGCCGCCATACCTCGGCGACCTCGGCGACGTTAATCTCGTATTTGTAGGCATCCGGGTCCCGCAGCGGCGTGGTCTCGGCGTCGGATTCCTTCGGCGGGTGCAGGCCCACGTCGGCGTGCTTGATGATGCTCAGCCCCTCGCCGATCGCCGCCATCATCCCGTACTCGATGCCGTTGTGGACCATCTTGACGAAGTGACCGGCCCCGTTCGGGCCGCAGTGCAGGTAGCCGTGCGGGGCCGTGCTCTTCGCCAGGCTCATGCCCGGCGTCGGCTCGGCGCTGCCCTCGCCGGGCGCAATCGTCTTCCAGATCGGGTCAAGGTGCTGCACCGGCCCGTTCTCGCCGCCGATCATCAGGCAGTAGCCGCGCTCCAGGCCCCAGACGCCGCCGCTGGTCCCGCAGTCGATGTAGTGGATGCCCGCCGCCCTGAGTTCCTTGGCCCTGGTGATGTCGTCGCGGTAGTAGGAGTTGCCGCCGTCGATGACGATGTCGCCCTCGGCGAGCATGCCCTTGAGCTGCTCGAGCGTGGACTGCACGACCGCGGCGGGCACCATGATCCAGATGGCCCGCGGCTGCTCCAGCTTGCTGACGAACTCGGCTAGGTCGGTGGCGCCGGTCGCGCCCTCGGCCTCAAGCTGCTTGACCACGTTCGGGCTGCGGTCGTAGGCAACGCAGTGGTGGCCGTCGCGCATCAGGCGGCGTACCAGGTTCGCGCCCATCCGGCCGAGCCCGATCATCCCGAGCTGCATGGGCTTATCAGTTGGCATCGTGTGTCAGCCCCTCCGTTGTCATGAGCTGTCAGCTGTCGGGCAGCTCCAGCCTCTTGGCCTGGTGTCGTATCCGGTCAGATGTCCGCCTTGAGCGTGCGGTAGACGCGGATCAGCGTGTTCGTGGACGAGTCGTGGCTGAGCTGCGGTTCTGCCCTGCTCTCCAGCTCGGGTGCGATCTGGCTGGCGAGCTGCTTTCCGAGCTCGACGCCCCACTGGTCGAAGGAGTCAATGTCCCAGATGACCCCCTGGGTAAACACGCTGTGCTCGTAGAGCGCGACGAGCGAGCCCAGCAGCCGCGGGGTCAGCACCTGCGCGAGCAGCACGTTCGTAGGCCGGTTGCCCTCCATGACCCGGTGCGGCACGACATTCTCCGGCGTGCCCTCGGCCCGCACCTGCTCTTCGGTCTTGCCGAATGCCAGCGCCTGAGCCTGCGCGAATACATTGGAAGACAGGAGGTCGTGGTGGTCGCGGAGCGGGTTCAGCGACCGCCCGAATCCGATCAGGTCAACCGGGATCAGCTTCGTGCCCTGGTGCAACAGCTGGTAAAAGCTGTGCTGCCCGTTGGTGCCGGGCTCGCCCCAGAAGACCGCGCCGGTCTGGTAGTCGACATGTTTCCCGGCCAGCGTAACGTGCTTGCCGTTGGACTCCATGGTGAGCTGCTGCAGGTACGCAGGGAACCGCTTGAGGTACTGGTCATACGGCATGACACCGACGGTCTGGGCGCCGAAGAAGTCGCCGTACCAGACGCACAGCATTCCCATCAGGACCGGCAGGTTCTCCGCCAGCGGCGCGGTGCGGAAGTGCTCGTCCATCGAATGGAAGCCGGCGAGCATCTGCTCGAAGTTGTCCGGCCCGATCGCGATCATGGTCGACAGGCCGATAGCGGAGTCCATTGAGTACCGCCCGCCGACCCAGTCCCAGAACCCGAACATGTTGGCGGTGTCGATGCCGAACGCCGCCACCTTCTCCGCGTTCGTGGAAACCGCGACGAAGTGCCTGGCTACGGCCTGCTCCGAGCCGAGCTGACCGACAACCCAGTCCCTGGCCGACGTCGCGTTCGTGAGCGTCTCGAGGGTCCCGAAGGTCTTCGACGAGATAATGAACAGCGTCTCCTCGGCCCGCAGGTCCCTCGTAGCCTCGACGAAGTCCGTGGAATCCACGTTCGACACGAACCGGAATGTCAGCTCGCGATCGGAGTAGAACCGCAGCGCCTCGTAGGCCATTACCGGGCCCAGGTCCGACCCGCCGATGCCCACATTGATGACGTTGCGAATGCGCTTGCCGGTAAAACCCGTCCACTCGCCAGACCTCACCTTGTCGGCAAAATCCGACATCTGATCAAGTACCTCGTGTACCTCGCGGACGACGTCCTTTCCGTCGACTACAAGGGATGCATCTCGTGGCGCGCGCAGGGCGACGTGCAGTACCGCCCGGTCCTCCGACACGTTGATGTGCTCGCCGCGGAACATCGCGTCCCGTCGCTGCGTGACCCCGGACTCCTCCGCGAGTTCCATCAGCAACCGGATCGTCTCTTCGGTGACCCGGTTCTTCGAATAGTCCAGGTAGATGCCGACCGCCTCGGCAGCCATCCGTTCCCCACGGCCGCGATCGGACTCGAACAACTCGCGCAGATGACGGGTGCCAATCTCGGCGTGGTGGCGCTCGAGAGCCTGCCACGCCTTCCGGTCGCGAAGCGGCACAGCCATGTGTCGTCTCCCTCAGTTGGTGGCCGTGTCCTATCCCAGCACGGCAGCGCGCCGCCCCGTCGCCCGGCCCGCCAGGCAGGGGAACTTTTCTCTGGCATGCTGCCACGCTTGCCTGCCCACAAGATGTCCTGCCCGGGCAGCTCGGCGGTACGTGGAAACGGCCGGTCTAGGGCGCAGTGAGCTTTGCCCGGATCTGGGCTCCCGTGAACCGGACCCGGATTATCGTCGTGGTAACGGGCATGAGCACAGCTACGTGGCCGGGGGTGAGCATGCGGCAGCTACTCCGGGTAACCGGAGCGGGGCTTCTGATCGCAACCGCAGCGATTCACCTGGACCTGTACCTCACCGGGTACCGGACGATCCCGACAATTGGCTGGCTTTTCCTGCTGCAGGTCATCGCGGGCTTCGGGCTCGCTGCCCTGGTCCTGGTAACCGGCAGCCGGCTGGTGGCAGGCGTGGGAGCGGGCTTCGCGCTGAGCACCCTGGGCGGTTACCTGCTCTCGGTGCAATTCGGATTGTTCGGTTTCCGTGAGGTCCGTACCACCGCAGGAATCGTTGCCGGGATCATCGAGGTCGCGGCGTTCGCGGCGCTGGCCGCGCTGGCCGCCGTGCCTGGACCGATCCGGGCTCCGGCCCATGGCCGTATGCCTTCCAGGCCGCTGGTCCGCAACCGGGCCGGGGCTAACTCCACAGCCTCCCCGGATACGGGCCCGATGGCGAGCGCCGGAGCTCACTCTGATGGTCGCGTCCCCCAGCGCGCTGGGGGTGGCGGGGCCCAGAGTGCCGGCTGGCGGGTGCCGCACGCCGGTCCGGCCGTGGCCGGGGTCTCGGTCATCGCCCTGGCATTGCTCGGCGGAGCGCTGGCCGCAGCGGACGGCGGAACCACAAGCAGCAGCGCAGGGCCGGCGGCAGTCGGCACCCTGCGGACCGAGATCGTCAACGGGACTACCGTCCTGGCGAACGCCAAAGGACTAACTCTGTACTGGTTTGCTCCAGACACCAGCACCAAGTCGACGTGCTATGGGGCGTGCGCGCAGTATTGGCCGCCGGTGCCTGGCCCCGATCACGCCGGGAACGGGGTCACCGGCACGCTGGGCACCATCCACCGGACCGGCGGGGCCCTCCAGGAGACCTATGACGGGCACCCGCTCTACACCTACATCGGCGACTCGGGACCTGGCCAGGCTCACGGGAACAACCTGAACCTCAACGGCGGCCTGTGGCACGAGGTGGTCGTCTCGTCCTGACAACGGGTGGCATGCGGTGGGACGGGCGCCAGCGGGTGCCCGGCCCATGCCCCATTAAGGGTGATCCGCTCGGTCAGCGGTAGTTGACGAACTGCAGGGCCAGGTCGAGTTCCTTGCCCTTGAGCAGGCCCTGGACCGCCTGCAATTCGTCCTTCTTCTTCGATGAGACGCGGAGTTCCTCGCCCTGGACCTGCGCTCGAACCCCCTTGGGCCCCTCATCGCGGATGATCTTGGAGATCTTCTTGGCATTCTCCTGCGAGATGCCTTCCTTCAGGCCGATGTGCAGCCGGTATTCCTTGCCAGAAAGCTTTGGCTCATCAGCGTCCAAGACCTTCAGCGAGACTGAGCGCTTGACTAGCTTCTCCTTGAACACGTCGAGCACTGCCTTGGCGCGTTCCTCGCTGTTGGCCTTGATCTCGACGGCGTGATCGCCCGACCAGGCGATCGCTGCGCCGACGCCGCGGAAGTCAAACCGGGTGCCGATCTCCTTGGCCGCCTGGTTCAGGGCGTTGTCGACTTCCTGGCGGTTGATCTTGGAAACGATGTCGAATGATGATTCACCTGCCACGGGATCAGGCTATCGCCGCGGACAGCGGGATGCTGGTCATGCGGGCAGCGGAGCCGCCCCGTGTCAGCGGGCGATGCTGAACTAACACAGCGCTTCCGCTATCCTTCACAGTGCCCGTTCTGCGGAACGGGTTACGGCAGGTTGCCCGAGTGGCCAAAGGGAGCGGTCTGTAAAACCGTCGGCTCAGCCTACGTTGGTTCGAACCCAACACCTGCCACCACCAGCAAGAACATCCCCTGACCAGCACGTCTGTCGTCAGGGGCTTCTTGTTTGGGCCCTCGACTGGTACCCGCCATTCGCGGCTGCTGACGGCCTCTCACGAAACCACGGCGAAACGCATCAGGTCCCCGATTCCGGGTTGTGGTCGACCTGAGCTAAAGGACTTGCTATATGTCGGCCAGCTACTTATCTTGGCCTGGTGCGGCAGCTGCGAGAGCCAACCTATTTCGTCCTGGCGTCCTTGCTGGATGGGCCTCTGCACGGTTACGCGATCATCCAGCGCGCGGAACACCTGTCGGGCGGCCGGGTCAGGCTGGCTGCCGGGACTCTCTACACCGCCC
>JASIBJ010000052.1 GCA_030045215.1 Streptosporangiaceae bacterium
GGACGCCGCGCTGTATGACCTGCCGGCGCTGTACGACACCGAGTTCACCCTGGGCAAGGCCGACCGGCTGATCTACCACGAGACGCTGATGACGCACGCGATGCTGTTCACCGGGGTGGACATCGCCGACGGCGTGACCCGCAAGTGGCGGGTGGAGAACAGCTGGGGGTCCGACCGCGGCAAGGACGGCTTCTACACCATGAACGACTCATGGTTCGACGAGTACGTCTTCGAGATCGCGGCCAGGCGCAGCGCACTGCCTGCCGACCTGCAGGCCGCCCTCGACGCCGAGCCAATCGTGCTGCCGGCCTGGGACCCGATGGGCGCCCTGGCTTAGTCAGAGAACGCGAGTTTCCCGGTCGCTGCGGTCTGGCTTGCGGGCCGGGCGGCTGCCGCAGGTCTGCGGCCGCCGTCGCCCGGGGAGCCGGTCACGGCGATGAGGGCTTCAGCACGCCGACGGTCAGCTGCCCCACGAAGGTAGCGGTGAGCCGCGGCGACCCGAGCGCATCGAGCCGGTGCCGCACCCGGCTGAGGAATTCGGCCGACAGCTCGGGCCCGAGCGCGTAGGTGCCCGACTGGGTGGCCAGCTGCGCCAGGTAGTCCGCGGCCGTGTAGGACCGCTGGAAGGGATACCGGAAGCTGGCGACCTCGTCGAAGTAGGCCCGCGCCTCGTCAGGGAAATGCCATGTGCCGATCTGTTCCGGGCGCGGCGGCGGCGACCCGGGGAACCCGACCGCGCGGTAGTCCTCCTCCACATCGGACCAGAACGGCTCCGCGTCAGCCGGCCGGGCCCAGCGGCACCCGCCGACCACCATGGCGCCTCCGGGGGCCAGGATCGCGGCCGGCTTGGCGTAGCGCGCCTCGGGGTCGATCCAGTGCAGCGCGTTGAACACGGCCACCGCGCGCACCGGGTCGGCGCCGCTGTCCTGCCAGTCCTCGAACGAGGTAGTGACCACGCTGACGCCGGGGAACCTGGCGGTCCTGAGGCGCGCCACGTCCGCCAGCGCCGCGCCCAGTTCCACCGCTGTTATCGCGAGCTTGCGCTTGGCCAGCGGCACAGTCGCCTGCCCGGTCCCGCAGCCGATCTCGACCACCCGGTCGCCCGGTGCCAGCCCGGCCACCCGGACCAGGTCATCGAACAAGACATCCGGGCAGACCGGCCGGGTCCGGTCATACGCTTGCGCGTCAGCGTCGAATCCCCCACGCAGTTGCAGCCGTGAGCCGCCCTCCGGCACCGGCGAATGCGTCGTCTGATCCACGAGTTACCTTGTTAGCCAGTCAGCTCAGTCCGCGCAACGGTATTTAGGGATCCGTCCGGCGGCCTGCTACGGGGCGGCACGGGGCGGCCACCGGAAGCTAGGTGAGCAGACCCTGGCCGTACCAGTCATTGGCGTCCCGGACGCCCGGCAAGGCGAAAAAGTAACCCCCGCCAAACGGCTGCACGTAATCGACCAGCGGCTCGTTGATCAGCCGCTCCTGGATCGTCTCGAACTGCCGCCGGACGTCCTGCTGATAGGCAATGAAGATGTGCCCCGCCTGCAGGTTTCCGTTCTCGTCGACGCCAAGGTCATAGTTATAGGACCGGCGCACGATTCGCTGGCTGGCAGTGGCCTTGGTGCGCGGGTTAGCGAGCCGGATGTGGGAGTCAAGCGGGATGACGTACCCGTGGGGGTCGGCATCGTAGTTCGGAATGTCGAACTCGCTGTTGCCATCCAGCGGTGCACCGCTGTCGCGGCGCCGGCCGAACATGTTCTGCTGCTCGTTGATGGATACGCGGTCCCAGAACTCGACGAGCATGCGTATCAGGCGGACAACTTGATAGGAGCCGCCCTGCGCCCACTCGGGCTCGGCTGGATCGTCGACCCAGACCAGGCTGCTCGCCAGGTTTCCGGTCGGGTTGGCGGTGCCGTCCTTGAACCCCAGCAGGTTGCGCGGGGTGCCCGACGGGCGTGGCGGCGAGGCGTAGCCCTCGATCTTCCAGCGCAACTGCATGCCGCCGGAGGTGTGCTTGGCGATATCGCGAATGGCGTGGTGGATCGCGTCCGGATGGTTGGCGCACAGCTGGAGCAGCAGGTCACCATGGAGCCACTGGGGCTCGAGAAAGTCATTGGGAAACGTTCCCATCGGGGTCAGCCTCAGCGGTTTGCGGCCGGCGAGTCCGTAGCGGTCGTCGAACAGGCTCGATCCCACCGACAAGGTGATGGTCAGCCCGTCCGCCGGGACGACCGGCCCCAGGACGTCGCTATCTGAGGGCGGCTGCCCAACGCCCAGGTTGGGCGGCGTGCCGCCCGTCGTGAGGAACCAGGCCCGGTCAGTCAGCTCGTACATAAGCAGCACCAGGTCAGCTGCGTTCGTGACGGTGCAGTCAAAGGCGGCGACGCATGCGTAGGCCTGCTTGTCCCCTGGTCCCGGCGTGAGCACCCCGGACTGGTGGGCGCCGTGGAACGGGTAGGCCGCCCTCGTGACCGGGCCGCTGCCGGTCGCCGCCTCCGCGTCCACGCGCGCGCCCTCCACCAGCACGCCGGCGCCGAGCGCCGTGCCGGCAACGCCCGATGCCGTGCCCTTCAGGAAGCTGCGTCGGCTGACGGTCATGAGTTCTCGCTCCTTGGCGGGGTTCGCGCGGCAGGCGTCAGTGGGTCGGGGGAACTTCGAGGAGGTCGGGAACGGCGTCGAGGGTCTCCAGCACGGCGTCGATGGCGGCATCTACTTGCTCGCAGGCGGACAGGGAAGCCGTGCCGAGCGACTCCCACTGGCCGTCGACCTGGGTCGCGAGCAGTGCCTGCTGCAGGATGGCCAGCTGGCTGCCGGCGATGGCCGGCAGGCCGGGCTGGCGGGCATTGAGCAGCGGGGTCAGGTAGCCAAGCACCGCCTGCGTGACCTGGGTGTCGGCGTAGGTCATGGCAAACGCGGCACCGCCGCCCTGGTTGTCAATCCCGGACAGGTGGTCGCGCAGCGCGTCCTCGAGGATCTCGTGGGTACGGATTGGCAGGTTCGTCGGGTCGCCGGCCAGCGCCGCCGAGGTGAGGTTCTCCTGCACCGCCGCGACGTCGCGGGCCAGGGTCGCGGCGACCGACAGCAAGGCCGCAGCGCTCTGGCCGTGCCACAGGCCGTACTCCAGCCGGTGCAGCCCCGTGAAATGCTCGTCGTTGACACCACCGGGATAGCCGTCGGGCAGGCCGTCGACGGCCAGGCCGAGCGGCCCGAAGCTGTCGTAGGAGGCGCCGACCCGCTCCCAGTCCAGCTGCGCGGCGAGCCAGTCCTCCCTGGCCGCGGCGACGTCGTCGCCGCGCAGGTCGGCCCGGATCCGGGTAACGGCCTGCGCCAGGGCCGCGAGTTGTCCGGCCGCGTACGCCTGATACTGCTCGTTCGGGCCGGCCAGATCGGCGACGGTTACCGGCTTGACGGCGGACGGGCTGCTGGCGAGCGGGTTGGTGGAAGCCGGGCTGGCGACGCTTGCGTTCGCCGTGCCGGTCACCTGGATCGGTTCAGAAGCCGTTCCCTGCTGGCTCCCCATGAAGCACCTGAACACGTAGGTCCCGCTGACGAGCGTGGCGGTGAGCTCCGCACTTGTCCCCGGGCCGATCGTCTCGATCTCGGCCTCGATGTCGCCGGAGGCATCATCGAGGTTGATCTCGCCGGGCATGCCGGACTGATTGTGGACCGTGAACGTGTGGGTCCCGGCAGTGGCTGAGGTCCATCCGGGGGCGCACTCGCTGCGGGTTATGGTCACCGCGGTTGGTCCGGAGTCGGCCGCTGGAAGCACGGCAATCGTCGCACCGGCGGCGAGGGCCGGCAGCACGACGAACACTCCGGCCACCGGCCACGGATGTCGGCTGGCCATTCGCTGCCACCGGCCCGCAGCGCCGGCCGCGGCATGGGGAGCCGCGGACGGCCCGCTGGCCTTCGCGAACGACGGGATGATCACCGCGAGATAGGCCAGCCAGGCAACGACCTGGAGGACAGTTATCCTCGCCGGCAGCTCGGTGACGCCGGTGATCAGCGACACCCACCAGGTTCCCTGGCCGTGTGCGGCGAGGTTGAAGGCCATCCAGCGCTGCCCGGAGAGCAGAGCCGCGTCCTGCAGGTCGCCAAGCCCGTACGCAAGCGCTCCCGCCGTGAGCACGATCAGGGCGACCGCAGTCCGGTTCAAGAGCACGCCGACGTTCAGCCTGACCGCCCGGCGGTAGAGCAGCCAGCAGAGCACCATCGCGGCCGCAAGCCCGGTCCCGGCCCCAGCGAGCGATCCCGCCGTCTGCCCTGATGCGCGAGTGGCCGTCCACACGAACAGCGCCGTCTGGACGCCCTGGCAACTCACTGCGAGGAAGGCGACTGTCGTCAGCGCCCGGGCGCCGGCCGGCGCCGGGCGAGCCACGCCGCCGCGTGGCTGAGGTTCCTGGCCCTTGGCGGCGCGGCGCAGCCAGAAGAGCACAGCGGTGAGCAGGCCGACCGCGAGCACGCCGAGCAGCCCGGCCACTGCCTCCTGGGCGTTGCCGGACAGTAGCCTGGCGGAAGACGTGAAGACGGCAGCGAAGCTGCCTGACAGCATGACCGCGCCCAGCACCCCGAGCCAGATCGGCGCCGTCGAGATTCTCCGCGCCTGGGCGCCACCGCCAGGCGCGCCACCGCCAGTCCCGGCCGCGGCCCGGCGGCCGGCCGCCAGCAGCAGGCTGACGACCAGGCCAGCCTCAAGGCCCTCTCGCAGCCCAATCAGGAGATTAGGGAAGATATACGGCCATAGCATATTAACAACGTAGCGTACCCGATCCGAACCCCATCACGGTCAGTGTGGGACTCGTCACAGCTTCTTGCTGTCCCGCCCTGCGGACTGCGAAAACCGAGCTCAGAGGCTCGTCAGGTCCGGCCCCGGGCCGATCAGGGCAGGGACCGGAGCGAGTCGCCCGAGATCTCGTACATGCGCAGGATCTGCAGCGCCACGCCGATTCGCAGCCCGGCTGCGGCGTCGCCGGCGAAGTCACCTAGCATCCGCTCGAGCTTGGTCGTCCGGTACCGCATGGTGTTGTAGTGGTAGTGCAGTATCCGGGCCGACTCGGCCACGTTGAAACGAGTCCCCCACAACACCGACAGCGACGTGAGCAGGTCGGTCCTGGCCGGGTTGGGCAGGCCGAGAACCGGGCCGAGGGTGTCCTGCACGAACGCGCGCAGTTCGCCCTCGCTCACGTTGCTGATCAGCCGGTACAGCCCGAGTTCGGCAAAGCTGGTGACGGCTCCGCTGCCCGACAGGCGCAGGCCTGCCTGCAGCGCCACCCTCGCCTCCTCATACAGGCGCGGGATTTCCTGGGGTCCGTCGGCAGCCTGGCTAACGCCGATGGAATAGGCACGGCCGGTCGACGCGGTCATGTCCGCGTGTACCTTGCGGCCAAGGCCCGCCGCGTTATCAGCACCGACGACCGCCACAAGCTCGGTCGCGAACCCGGCGGCGGCCGCGTCGCGGTCCCGGTCCCTGACCGCCGATGTCCATAGCTCCACCGCGCGCAGCGCGGCCGCCTCCTGCTCGCGGGCAGGCCCGTCGCCATGGTCGCTGCATTGCCTGGCCACGAGAACCGCCAGCGGCCGCTGCAGGCTCCAGCCGAACCGCGCGGCCCTGGCCAGCGCGTGGCCCATGTCCGCGGCGGTACCGGTCACCAGATCGTGCAGCGCGTTGGAAGCGAACTGCTGCTCCACGGCGAGTACCGCCAGGTCCCTGGTTATCTCCAGCGCCGCCACCAGCGCCGCCTGTTCGACCGCCAGCCCGGCCACGGCCGGCAGCCCCTGCGAGCCGGTCATGGCGAGCACGAATCCGTGCTGCATGTCCCCGGCACGGATCACCGCCGCCACCCAGTGCGCGCCGGTCTCCGCGTCCTCGCGCGCGCCCGAGGTCAGGAAGCAGCCGCGCACCCGGCCGCACGAGTCACGGAAGGCTCCGGCCGGCTCCCCGCCGGACCGCGCGGTTGCCGCGAGCTGATAGCCGGCCGGGTCGCAGATGACGACATCAGCACCGGGCAGGACGTCGGCAAGCTCATCGGACAGCCGGGCCAGGCCGCCGCCGGCGAGCGCGACGCGCAGGAAAGTGTCGTGGATTTGCTGCCGCCTCGCCAGCGCCGCGGCCTGCCGGTTGACGATGGTCTCGAAAGTCTGGCTCAGCACGTCATCCAGAGGGGACGCAGGCGGGATGACGATGATCGGGAAGCCAGCCAGGTCCGCGCGATCGGCCGCCGGCTGCGGCACCTCGGCCAGGTACTCGTCCAGCTTCACTCCGAGCCCGGCCAGGCCGTTGGCGGCGAGCTGGTCGATGAGCTGGCAGAACGCGGCTGGCTCGCGCGGCAGCGGGTAACCAGTCGTCAGCAGGAACTCGTCCTGCTTCGTCCACCGCACGATGTTGGGGACCGTCATCACGTTCATCCGCCGCACGAGCCGGTCGAGGCCGCCGGCCCCGGCGATGATCCGCGCACCGCGCATCGCGTCCAGGCCGAGCATCTCCCGCACGGTCAGGGCGTCGGTGAGGACCTGGCCGCCTCGGCGGCGGCGGCCAGGAAGGCTGACCACGTTGCGGCCGGACCCGGGCTCTGCCTGCTGGACCGGCCGGCGGGGGTCCGCCGACTGGCTCGCCGGGGGCCTGCCCCGCCGTATGGCCACCGCTGTCAGCCCGGGTCTGGTCCGGTCGCAGCCGCGCACGGGTCCTCGACCAGCCCTCTGGCCCAGGCGATATCGGCGGCGCTCGGGGTGTACTCGGCGTCGGCGTCCAGCAGTTGCAAGGGATTGGCAGTGATCATCTGCGTCACTTGCTCCATGGGCACACCCTTCTCGAAGATCGTCTGCGCGAAGATGCGAAGCGCCTCCGATGGCAACGGATTGTGCCGCTGGCCGGTGTCGGAGACAAGCAGGCAACGCGAGGCACCGATCCTGGCCACGCTCGCGGCGATCTTCTCTGGCGCGGCGTACTGCCAGGCTGGCGAGACTGTGCAGTACCCGAATTCCGGCATGGCCCCCAGCCTGGCGACCTCCTCGAGCGTGTCCAGGTCGATGTTCGGCACCCGGAAGTACGGATGAGTGATCACGATCTTCTCCACGCCGACCGAGCGCGCCTCACGTACCAAAGCGACAATCTCGCGCGGCGCGAGGTGCGAGGTGCCGAGGATCGCGCCGTGCTGCGCGACTAGCTCAAGCACCTCCTTGACCTCGGGCCGCAGCTTGCCGTCGGCGTCAGCGACCCAGATCCCCTCGGCCTGGCTCCGCCCGCCCTGCTGCGCGTCATAGCCGCCGGTGCCTCCGTGCACCTCGGCGTGGTAGCCGGCGTCCACGGTGGGCATCCAGACTTCCTTGCCGCCCAGCCGCAGGGACGCCTCGACGGCTGCGGCGTTGATGCCGCCTACGTAGTAGTTGAGCACGATCCCGCCGAACACCCTGATGCCCGGGATGACCCGCTGTACGAGGTAGGCACGGGAGACCGTGCTCTCGTGGTGACACTTCAGCAGGATCGCCTTCAGGCCGGCGTCGCGGGCCGCCCGGACGATGTCGAAGTCGTCCGCGAGCCGTGGGAACAGGTCAGGGTAGGGGTGGCAGTGCAGGTCGACCGCGCCGGTCATGTCGACCAGCGGTCCGCCGTAAGTACGAGGGGTCATGGGTTACCTCCTGGCGTCGGTTGGGGCAAAGCGTCGTCCGGTGCCGGATAGCCGCCGATGCGCGCCCGCGCATCCAGCAGGCGCAGGATCCGCTCCGGTGTCATCGGCAGCCGAGTCGGCCGGATCCCGATCGCGTCCTGGATGGCGCTGGCGATCGTGGCGGCCACGTTCCCGATAGGAGGCTCTCCGATGCCGCGCGCGCCGAGCGGGCCCTTGCCTTCGCCGCTCTCGATGATGCCGACAACCACGTCGGGGAAGTCGTAAGAGTTCGGGATCAGGTAATTGGCGAACAGGCTGGCCTGCACGTAGCCGTCGTCGATGGCCATGTCCTCGGTGAGCGCATAGCCGAGGCCCTGCATGGCCGCGCCCTGGATCTGGCCTTCGACCCGCATCGGGTTGATCGCCCGTCCGACGTCGTGACACGCCGCGTACCGGAGCACGGTGACCTGTCCGGTCTCGGTATCAACCTCCACGTCGGCCGCGTGCGTGCCGTAGGTGTAGTCGGGGAAGGTGTCGCCCTGGCCGGTGCGCGGGTCGAAGGCCCCGGCCTCCGCCCGCCAGGTTGACAGGTGCGCAGTGCTGACGGCCCGCCGCTCGCACGCCACGGCCAGTTCGGCCAGCGTGATGCTGGCCCGGCCCTGGCTCCCGGCCCGCCGCACCTGGCCGTCTGCGAACTCCAGCTCATCGGCTTCGGTCCCGAGCAGGTCGGCCGCGACCGGAGACATTCGGTCGCGGAGTTCTACGGCGGCCTGCAGCACCGCATTGCCCGACATGTAGAGCTGGCGGGTGGCGAAGGTTCCGCCCGCCGGCGGGTTGAGCGCGCTGTCGCCGATGTGGATGCCGATGTCAGCCAGCGGCACGCCGAGCACCTCGGCGGCGATCTGGCACAGGCTGGCCGCCTGCCCGGCCCCGAGGTCGGTCACGCCCGAGCGGATCAGCAGTGTGCCGTCGGGCTGGAGGCTCAGCCAGGCCGAGGCCCGGTCCCTGAACCAGATGGTCCGGCCGTAGGGATGCCGGTTGCAGCCGATGCCGCGGCCGGTCAGCTTCCCCGGCCCTGAGGGTACCGGTGGCTCGCCGAGCAGCTCCAGCGCTCGGTGCATAGTCTGCGCGACCTCGACGCATGTCTCCAGCGGCTCGCCGGTCGGCAGCAGGTCGCCCTTGGCCAGGAAGTTCCGCTCGCGCACCAGCGTGCGGGACAGGCCGAGCCGCTCAGCCAGCAGGTCCATCTGCGATTCGTAGCCGAGCACGATCTGCATCGCGCCGAAACCGCGGAACGCGCTGGCCGGGACGTTGTTGGTGAACACGGCGGTCGACGTGATGCTGGCGTTGGGCACCCGGTAGGGCCCGCACGCGCAGGCCGCCGCGGCGAACAGGACCCTCGGCGACAGGTTCGGGTACGCGCCCGCGTCGCCGAGGATCTCGACCTGCTGGCCGGTGATCGTGCCGTCACGGCTTGCGCCGGTCCGGTACCGCATGATGAACGGGTGCCTTTTCGTGCTGGCGACCAGGGACTCCTGCCGGTCCCAGATCATCCGGACCGGGCGCCGGGTGTGCCACACCAGCAGGGCCAGGTACGGCTCTACGGTCATGTCTTCCTTACCGCCGAAGCCGCCGCCCATGTACGCGGCGATCACCCGGACCTTGGACTGCGGCACGCCCAGGATCCGGGCGATCGTCGCGGCGTGCTCGATGACCTGGGTGGACACGCGGAGCGTGAGCACGCCGTTTTCCAGCCAGCCGACTCCGGCCTCAGGCTCTAGGTAGGCGTGCTCGACGTGCTGGCTGCGGTACTCCCCCGTCACGACGACCTCGGCGCGGGCGATTGCCGCCGCCGCGTCGCCGGACTGGATGTGCCAGGTCACCAGCGTGTTGCCGACGTCGTGTACAAGCGGCGCTCCGGCGGCCCTGGCCGCCTCCGCGTCGAAGACTCCCGGCAGCTCCTCGTAGTCGACGCTGACCAGATCGGCGGCCTCGTCGGCGATCTGCTGGGTGGCGGCCGCCACGATCGCGACCGGCTCGCCGAGGTAACGGACGCGGTCGGCCGCGAGCACCGGCATCGTGACCTCGAGTTCGGCCAGGCCGCCGCTGGCCATCTCCACTATCTGGTTGCCTGGCACGTCCGCGGCGGTCAGCACGACGGCAACCCCGGGCAGTGCGCGGGCCCGGCTGGTGTCGATGCCGGTGATCCGGGCGCTGGGCAGCTGGCCCCTGACGATCCGGCCGTAGAGCATGCCGGGCAGCTGCCAGTCA
>JASIBJ010000516.1 GCA_030045215.1 Streptosporangiaceae bacterium
ACGGTGCGGGCGCCCCGCCGCGCGCTCAGGCCGCTCCGGCCACCAACCATGTGTCCCCTCCCGCGAGCACGGCAGGTGTGGTTGGCATCATTGTTTCACTTTTGCCTCTTCTGCATAGGCTGCGAAACTCGCGGCCCATGCGGGACGTCATGACCGCGTGACTGCTGCGCCGGAAGCGCCCAAGGGGAGCGCTAAGCCTGCAGCGGCACGACCTCGGTGCGGAGCGTGCGCCGGTCGGCCACGAGCACATGCCGGTTCGGCAATGACGTCCAGCCCGGCTGGGGCCAGCCCGAACTCGCGATGACGACGGCGCCGTCGGTGACGCGGAAGGCCAGGTCGAAGTACGTGGCGATCTCCTGCGGGTCGCGTCCGTACGACCGGAGCTTGGCCTCGGGGATGCGCGAAGCGTGGTGCCAGTTGACCGCGTAGAGCCGGTCAGGTGCCAGCAGGATCGCGTTCAGGCTGTTCGGCTCGTACCTGGCATCGATGTCGGCTGCGGCCTCCCCGATGGCGGCGGCGACGTCCCCGTTCTGCGCGGCCAGGCGCGACATGATGAGCAGGAAGTACCTCTCGCTGTCGGTCGTCCCGCCAAGCCGGCGTTCCCATTCGGGCGGCAGCATCTCGCCGAGCCGGTCCTGCGGATGGATGGCGCCGTTATGCGCGAACACGTACCGCTCGAACCGGAACGGGTGGCTGTTGAGCTCGTTGACGCCGAGGCCGGGTGTCGCCCAGCGCAGGTGCACCAGGCCCAGGTCACTGAGCGGCTCACGGGCCAGCTTGTCGTACTCGGGCTCGATGTCGGCCCGGATTGGTGACTTGCGGATGACCGGCTCGACGCCCTCACACCAGGCCATCCCCCATCCGTCGCCGTGCAGGGCGCACAGCCCGGTGAACTCCTGGAGGCCGTCGGCCCCGATCAGATCCTCCAGCGATGTATCACGACCCGAGCAGTAGCCAAGCAGGCGGCACATACCAACCCCGTTCCTAAAGGAATTTGCCCATTCCCCCGGCGATGTCGATCGACGCCCCGGCGATATAGCTGGCCCGGTCGCTCGCCAGGAACGTGACCAGCCCCGCGACCTCATCCGGCCGGCCGAATCGGCCCAGCGGGACCTCGGCCCTTGCGAGCCGTCCGAAGAACTGCGCGGGCGGGACGTCGGGGGCCCGGCGGCGGTGGATGTTCTCCCACTGCGGAGTCTCAACCAAGCCGATGTTGACGCTGTTGACCAGGATTCCCTCCCGGCCTAGCTCGATCGACAGGGCCTTGGACAAGCTGATGCACGATGCCCGGTTGACGGACGAAGCCAGGAAGGCCGGATCGGGGTAACGCGCGTAGACGGCGTTGATGTTAATCACCCTGGCCGCCGGGCTCTCCCGCAGTCGCTCAAGCGCCGCCCGGGTACAGCGGATCTGGGAGAACAGCTTGACCTCGATGTCGGCATGCCAGTCGTCGTCGGTGAGCGTGCCGAACTGGCCGGGCCGGGCGCCGCCGGCGTTATTGACGAGGATGTCCAGCCCGCCCAGGGCGGCAGCCGCCCCGTCGATGAAGGCGGTGACCTGATCCGGGTCGGTCACGTCGCACGTCAGCGCGATGACGCGCCCGGCCCCGGCGGCGGCCTGCTTCGTGAGCTCCGCGGCCGTGGCCTCGAGCTCCTCGGCGTGCCGGGAGCAGATGACGACTGATGCGCCCTCGGCCATCAGCTCGGCCGTGATCGCCTTGCCGAGGCCCTTCGACCCCCCGGTGACAATCGCCTTGCGTCCGGCCAGTCCGAGGTCCATTAAGCCGGAATCTCCGGCCCGCCCGCACCGTCGGCGTCCCGCGCGGCCTCGGCGGCCTGGGCGGCGGCGAGTGTGAGCAGGCTCTGCCGCGGCGGGCAGAACACGTCGATCTCCAGGCAGTGGCTGTCGGTGGTCCACGCGCCGTGCGGTACCCAAGCCGGCACGATCGCGACGTCGCCCCTGCGCATGACGCGCACGTCGCCGTCGAGATCGAAGGTGAACTCGCCGTCGATGACGATGACGATCTGCTCTTCCTCGTGCACGTGGCGCGGCGCCCGCGCGCCCGGCGCCAAGCTCACGAAATTCGTCATTACCCGCTCGCCGAGCACGGGCCGGAACCCGAGCCCCGGAAGGAACTCGACCGGCGTCATCGCGTCCACATTCACGTACCGGCCGGGGCCGGCCGGCTCGCCCTGAGCCTCGGTGGTGAAGTGGCTCTCCGCGTCGCCGAGGGACACCGATGCTTCAGGCTGCTCCGTCACGTCGCTCACTGCTCCTCCAGGGCCAATCGCAGCACGTCGCCGATCCGGCGAATGCCCTCGTCGATCAGGTCGTCGGCGACCCGGCTGTAGGCCAGCCGGATCTGCGCCTCCCCGCCGTCGCCAGGATAGAACGGACGTCCGGGCACGTAGGCCACCTTGCGCGCTCGTGCCGTCCCGGACAGCGCCACGGTGTCGACGCCCGCGGGCGCGGTCAGCCAGATGTAGAAGCCGCCCTCGGGGGTGGTCCAGGTCGTGCCCGCGGGCATGTGCTCGGCCAGCGCCCGCGCCATCAGCGCGGCCCGCCGCGCGTAGAGCGCGCGGGAGGCGACCAGCTGCCGCTCCATGTACCCGGCTCGGCCGTACTCCTGCAGCATCCGCTGGCCGAGCGCGCCCGCGCACTGATCCGAGTTCTGCTTGGCCACGACGAGCCGGCTGATGATCTGTGCCGGGCCGGCCGCCCAGCCCATCCGGAAGCCAGGGCAGAAGATCTTCGAGAACGTGCCGGCCTGCACGACCACGTCGGGCGCCATTGACCACAGACTGGGCGGGGGCTCGTGGTCGAAGCCAAGCTCTCGGTAGGCGACGTCCTCGACGACCAGGAATCCGTAGTGCCGGGCCAGGCTGACCAGGCCGGCGCGGCGCTCAGCGCTCATGGTCAGGCCGGTCGGGTTCTGGAAGTCCGGGATCGTGTAGAGGATCTTCGGCCGCAGCCCGGCCGCCAGCTGGTCGGCGAGCATATCCACGCGCAGGCCGCCGGCATCGACCGGCACGCCGCGCACGTCGGCCTCGTAGCCGCGGAAAGCCATGATCGCGCCGAGGTACGTGGGCGCTTCCACCACGACCACGTCACCGGCGTCGACGTAACTCTTGGCGATCAGCTCCATGCAGTCAATTCCGCCGCTGGTGATCATCAGCTCGCCGTCGGCAGGCGTCTGGCCCTCCAGCGACGCCAGCCTGGCGGACACGTACTCGCGCACGCCTGCGATGCCTTCGGTCGCGGAATACTGCAGCGCGACCCCCGGATCTTCGGTGATGAGCCGAGCGGCGATCTCTGACAGGACGTTCGTCGGGAATGTGGCCGGATCGGGGAAGCCGCCGGAGAACGTAATCACGTCCGAGGCGCCGGCCAGGGCGAGGATCGCGGTGATCTCGCCGCCGCCCAGCGCTTTCGTGCGCCGGGCGAGCCCCGAATCCCAGTCCCGCTGCGTAGTGTCCTGGCCGCCTTGACCCGTATGCGTGATGCTGATATCGCTATCGTCAATCGCTGCGGTCATTGAGCGCTTCCGTCTCTTGACAGGCCGATCTTACAAATGTAAGAATCTTGGCACGTCAGGTTTACACAAGTATACCTACAACCCCAGCATAGCTCACATCAGGTAGTCGGACGCAACGGGTTGGCTGGCATATGGCTTCGATCTCAGCACCGCTGGCACGGCTCACCGAGGTCTGCGCGACCTCGTCACCGAAAGTCGACGTGGACGACCTCGACCTCGCGCTGTTGCAGGCCCTGGCCACAGACGCGCGACAGTCGCAGCGAGCGCTGGCGCGACGGATCGAGATGTCCGCGCCGGCCGTGGCGGACCGGCTGGCCCGGCTGGAACGCAATGGCGCGATCCGCGGCTACAGGGTCGACGTGGACTGGGCCGCGCTCGGCTATCCAGTGGTCGTCTACCTGGCGGTGACCGCCGGGCCGGGCATGGACCTGAGCGAGATCATCAAGGCGATCCAGGCGCTGCCCGAGGCCGAGGACATGACCGTGGTCACCGGCGGACTGGATCTGCTGGTTCGTCTGCGCGTACGCGACCACGCGCACCTGCGCGAACTCCTGCTGACGGAGATCTTCCAGATCAACGGCGTCCAGCGGACCGAGACGTTCCTGTCCCTGGCCGACGTCGAGCCCGACAACTTCACCGCCGCGATGCTGGAGCAGATGATCCAGCGCCGCAGCGACGCCAGGAAGGCCTGAGCAGGAGCGCTGGGCCGGCCTCGCGGCCGCCGAGCGACCCGGAGCGCCGGATATACCACTTCATCGGAGGACAGCCAGGTGACCAGTAGCAACCCGGCGGGTGGCCGGCCCGACGCACACGGCGTCGGGCAGCCAGGATTTGTCGCACGGAACGGCTTGTACACACCCCAGCAGGCCGCTGAGGCCCAGGAAGTCGCCAGCAAGATCCGCGAACTCGATCTGCGCACCGTGCGGCTGGTTGTCGTCGATCAGCATGGCGTGCCGCGCGGCAAGGCTCTGTCGCCCGGGGTCGCGATTGCCGCGATGAGCAACGGCCTGGACTTCTCCGGCGCCATCTACAGCCTCGACACCGGCAACCAGGTGTTCGTCCCGGCCTTCGCCGCCGGCGGCGGATTCGGCATCGACGAGTTCACCGGTTTCCCTGACATCGTGCTCGTTCCGGACGCGTCTACGTTCCGCGTCCTGCCCTGGGCCGACCGGACCGGCTGGATGCTGTGTGATACCTACTTCTCCAACGGCCACCCGCTGCCGCTTGACGGTCGGGGACTGATGCGCCGGATGCTGGCCGATCTCGGCGACGCCGGTTTCGACTACCTGGCCGGGATCGAGGTCGAGTACTACATCGTCAAGGTCGACTCCGAGCACATAGTCCCCGACGACGCCGGGTTCACGCCGCCGCCACCACCGGTCAGCGTCTTCGAGCGCGGCTACCAGTACCTGTCTGAGGTGCGGCTGGACAGCGTGGCGGGCACGCTGGAGGCGATCCGCGACGGTCTGGCGGCCGTCGGCCTGCCACCCCGCTCAATGGAGGACGAGTGGGGGCCGGGCCAGATGGAGTTCAGCTTCAGCCCGATCGGCGGTCTGGCCGCCGCCGACGCCGTAGTCCTCTTCCGGTCCGCGGTCAAGCAGATCTGCCAGCGCCGTGGCCTGCTGGCCACGTTCATGTGTCACCCGGCCCTGCCGAACTTCTTCCCCTCGGGCTGGCACCTGCACGAATCGCTGATTTCCCGGCAGGACGGGGGGAACGCATTCGCCAGCGTGGACGACTACCTGTCCACGACGGGCCGGCAGTTCGTGGCCGGGCTGCTCGACCACTCCCTGGCAATGGGCGTCTTTGCCACCCCGACCGTCAACGGGTACAAGCGGTTCCGGCCGTACTCGTTCGCGCCCGACCGGGTGTGCTGGGCCCTGGAAAACCGGGGCGCGCTGGTCCGGGTCCAGGGCGCGCCCGGCGACGCCAACAGCCACGTCGAGATGCGGATGGGTGAGCCCGCCGCCAACCCGTATCTGTACATGGCGGCAAACATCGCCGCCGGGCTGGACGGAATCCGCCGCGCTCTGAATCCGCCGCCACCGGTCGAGGCCGACCCGTACGTGACCGAGAACGTTCCGCTCCCGGCATCGCTGGCGCAGGCCATCGGCGCGCTTGACGGCGACGAGTTCTACCGCAAGGCGTTCGGCGACACCCTGGTCGACTACCTGCTGCAAATGAAGCGGTCCGAGGTCGGCAGGTACGAGGCGGCCGTGGCCGATAACCCGCCGCCCGAGGGCCAGAACATCAGCGACTGGGAGATGCGGGAGTACTTCGAGTTCTTCTGACCGGCGGCGAGGAGGACCGCGATGACACTTCAGCACATCGTGCTGTTCAGCTTCCCGCGCGATCTCAGCGGCGGCGAGGCCGCGCAGATGCGGGAGATGGTCGCGTCCTGGCCCGCTCAGATCGGCCTGATGACGAAGTGCCGACTCGGCACGGACTTGACCGGCGCGCGGACGCGAGGCTATTCCTACCTGCTGTACACCGAGTTCCCCGATGTCGACACCATGCACGCCTACCGGGCCCATCCCGTGCACCTGGAGTTCATGGACTGGCTCAGCGAGCGCGACTGCACCCCGCTGGCCTTTGACTACCTGCTGGATGAGCAGACGGTGCTCATGACTGAACCGGCGAAGACGACGACGGATTTACCAGCCGGTCCGCAGGACCGGCTAACCGGCTAGCCAGACCCGCTGGCCGGAATATGGACCGGAATGAGAGAGGACCGGAGCCATGGCCAAGACCAGTCCCGATCTGATAGTCGGCGCCGCCACCGGCGAACTAGCGCACGGCTCACTGCGCCTGTGGGATGCGATCGCGATATCGGTGTCGGTGCTAGCGCCCGGCATGGCGATGCTGCTGAACGTCTCGGGCGTCGCCACCACGGCCGGCGGATCCACGCCGCTGGCCTTCGTGCTCGGCGGCGTCGCCTGCCTTGCCCTGGCGTTCGTGGTCATCGGCTTCACGCGCCGGATGGCCTCGGCCGGGTACGCCTATACCTACGCCAGCCGCAGCCTCGGCCGGGAAGCCGGGTTCATGGCCGGCTGGCTGTACTTCTTCGGGTTCATCTGCTTCGTGCCGATGACGATGTCGGGCGTCGGCTACCTCGCCACCGACCTGCTCGGGATCGGGACCGGATGGTGGATCGCGTTCTTCTTCCTCGGCATGGTCCTGTTCGTCCTGCTGTCGGTGGTCAGGATCAAGGTCACCACCAGGGTGCAGCTGATCGTCGGGATCGCCACCGTGGCCATCATCGTGCTCGTCGACCTGATCACCACCTCCAAGGGCGGCCTGCACGGCCAGGCGGCGGGCGCGTTCACCTTCGGCCACACCCTCACCGGCGGGTTCAACGGCGTCTTCTACGGCATCATCCTCGGCGTTACCTCCTACATCGGGTTTGAGACAGCCGCCGACTTCGGTGAGGAAACGGCCCAGCCCCGCAAGTACATCCCCATCGCCGTGATCGTCGCGACCCTATTCGCCGTCATCTTCTACGTCTGGACCACCTACTCCGAGACGATCGGCTTCGGGCTGGCGAACGGCTCGAAGTTCGCGAACGACCCGGTCGCGCTGCAGACGATCGCGACCACGTTCGTCGGCTCCTGGCTCGGAACGCTGGTCCTGATCGGCGGAATGTGCTCGGCATTCATCGTCTGCGTCGCCTGCGCGACCGCCGCCGCCCGCACCCTGTTCGCGATGGGCCGGGAGGGCGTGCTGCCCCGCGCGTTCGCCCGGACCCACCACCGGTTCAAGACGCCGGTGAACGCCGTGCTGACGGTCACGATCGTCTCGGTGCTCATGGCCCTGCTCATGGGCTACCCGCTCTACGACAGCGCGTTCGGCCGGCCGTTCAGCAACTACTACTTCTGGGCGACGGTCGGCACCCTGGCGATCATCGTCGTCTACGCGATGCTGTGCTTCGGCGGCATCGTGTTCTTCTACCGGACGAGGGCTACACGCCGCTGGAACCCGATCGTGCATGTCCTCGTTCCGCTGATCGGCGCGGCCGTCTTCGGCGCCGCCCTGTACGGCTCGATCTACCCGGCTCCGCCAGGGATCCTCAAGTGGACCCCTTACGTCGCCGGCGTCTGGCTGGTGCTGGGCATCGGCGTGCTGCTATGGCTGCGCGCGCGGCGGCCAGAGTCGGTGGCCCAGATCGGCTCGATCCTCGGCGAGGAGGGCGGCGTCGAGGCCGCCGTGCTCGACAAGGCGTGACCGCACCGTCCGGTGCCAGGCTCGCGCTGATCGATCACCACGTGCATGGGGTCGTCACCACCGAGCCTGACCGTGAAGGCATTGAGTCGATGCTGACGGAGGCGGCGGTGCCCGGGCTGCCGGGTACCACCGCCTTCGACACCCAGCTCGGCTTTGCGGTGCGCCGTTGGTGCGCCCCGCTGCTTGACCTGGATCCGCTGGTGCCCGCCGCCGCGTACGTTCGCCGGCGGCTGGAGATCGGCGGCCGCGAGAGCGCGCGCCGGCTGCTCACGGCGGCGCAGGTCGACGCCTGGCTGGTCGACACTGGCTACCAGAGTGATGCCGTCACGACCCCAGCGGAGCTGGCCGAGCTGAGCGGGACCCCCGCGCGGGAGGTCGCCCGGCTTGAGTCCATCGCGGAGCGGGTGGCCGACTCGGGCGTGAGAGCCCACGGTTTCGGTGACGCGCTGACCGACGCCGTGCGAGAGGCTGCGGGCGCCGCCGTCGGCTTCAAGTCGATCGCCGCCTACCGCGGCGGGCTCAGCCTCGAGCCGGCCCGCCCCCGGCCCTCCGAGATCGCCGCCGCGGCCGGCCGCTGGATGCGCGAGGTCGAGCACGCAGGATCCGCACGGCTGGAAGACCAGATCCTGATCCGGCACGGGATCTGGGCCGCGCTCGACACCGGCCGGCCGCTGCAGCTGCACACCGGCTACGGCGACGCCGACTCGCGGCTGCACCTGGCCGATCCGTCCCTGCTGCACGACTTCCTCGCGGCCAGCCAGCACACCGGGACCGCGGTCATCCTCCTGCACTGCTACCCCTACCACCGGCAGGCCGGGGCCCTGGCGAACCTGTTCCCGCACGTCTACATGGACGTGGGCGAGGCGCTGAACCACGTCGGCGCTCGGTCGGCGGCCGTACTGGCCGAGGCGCTGGAGCTCACTCCGTTCCACAAGATGCTTTATTCCTCCGACGCGTTCGGTCTGCCTGAGCTCCATTACCTGGGCGCGGCCGGGTTCCGCCGCGACATCGGCACCGTGACGGGCGCGTTCGTTGCCGAAGGCGCCTGGTCCGCCGACGACGCCGAACGCGTCAGCCAGATGATCGGCGCCGGCAATGCCCGGCGCGTCTACAAGCTGGCGTCTGGCTGACCCTCCCCGCGCGCCCGGCAGGGCTGGCCGGCTACTCGCCGCAGGAGCCCTCGGGGCTGGCAGGCGGCACGTCAAGGGCGGGGTTGCGGTCGAAGAAGCCGGCCGGCCGCAATGCAAAGCCAACCCGCTCGGCCGGCATCACCGGCCAGTCCTCAGGCCGGGGGATGTGGTGGCTCCCGAGCGTGTACCAGAGCACGAGGTCGGCGTCTTCGGTCGGCCGGTCGGCCCGGGTCCAGGCGGGCAGCCCGCTGGACCCCGGATCCTGGTTCGGGTAGTCCCCGGCCGGATAGCGCTCGGCCGGGTCAAACGGCGTCACCCACAGGTGCTGCGTCATGAACCCGGCCCGGCTCAGGATCGGCGCGCCGGGCTGGGCGAACGGCAGCACGTTGCTGCCGGGGACCAGCTTGTAGCCAACCGGCTCGCCGAGGCGGCCGCTTGCATGCGGGTTCACCACCAGCCAATAGCGCGCTTTCAGCGGGTCGACGCGGCGCTGCGCCTGCAGCTCGGAACCGAGCAGCCGGCGCCGGGTGACGAACGCGTTGCTGGCCGGGTTGTCAGGCCCGGGTGGCGCGGGCTCCGTGTCGACCTCGTAGACCGAGTTCCCGGTCCCATCCACCGTCATATGCAGCCGTACGCAGAAGAAATGCTGGTGGTAAGGGGCGAAGACCCCGTCGTCGACCCGCGTGCCGTAACTGGGCGCCGCCTGTCCGGGGGCCAGGCCGGAGGTGAGCATGACGCCGGTGAGCCTAACCTCGGCCTCGATGCTGCCGTCCAGACCGAAGTACCAGTAAAACGCGTACTCATAGTTGCCGATGGTGACGACCGAGCTCACCACCAGTCGGCGGGCTCGCCGCACTTCGACGCGGCCCGAGACGGGGTCGCAGTGCTTCCACAGCACCCCCGCGTCCTCCTCGTGCAGGCAGATGGCGCGGGGGATCGTGTTCGGCTGACCCAAGCTGTCGCACAAGTCCACGTCGAAGTACCTGATAGAGCCCAGGCAGTCGCAGCCGAGGGCCAGCGAGTTCGTCAGCGGGCCGAGTCCGTACTCGCCGACGTCGAAAGCGTTCGTCCAGCAGTGCGGCGGGCGCGGATCCGCGTACGGGATGACCAGCTCGGCGAACGAGGCGCGGTAGCAGATCGGGCGCTCGCGGCCCTGGTCGAGATAGCGGATGTGGTGCAGCACGAGACCTTCCCTGGGCGAGAAGCCGACCAGGAAACGCCACCGCTGCCATGCCACCTCGCGGCCGGTGACGGTGAAGCTGACCCCCTCGGGCTGGTGCACCTGCAGCGGCTTAAGGTCGGCGCGCAGCGGCCCGATCCGCTCCGGCACGTAGTCTCCGCGACCGGGGGCGAGCGGCGTCACGCCGTAGTCATCAACGCGGACCACCTGCATCGCCGCCAGGTCTACAAGCGCGTAGAGCCCCTCCACCGGCCGTGCGTACGGGTTGTCGCCCGGCTCGGCCAGGTAGAACGAGAGCGTCCAGGCGATTCGGCGCCCGGTGAATTCCGCCGGCGTAAACGTGCCGATGCCCCACGCCTCGATGAGTACCTGCTCCGGGCTGGAGATCCCGCGCCGGGCCAGCCCGGCCAGGTATCGCGGATCCGCCCGCACCGTGCTCTCGCACTCGGCGAACTCCTCAGGGCCGATGGCTGGCTGCACGCCAGCGACCAGGCGCCTGCTCACGATTTGCCGGCCGGACAGCGCGACGATGGTCTCGTGCGTCGCGCCCTCCCCCGGCTCGAACGTGACCACCTGAGCCTGCCGACGCGGTGCTGCGCCCGGCCGCCAGGCCAGTACCTCCGCCCGAGGCGGCTCGCGCAGGCTGACATCGACGATCCTGGTGGTCGGGCTCACGTGCCCGGCGCTCCGCAGCACAGCCAAGACCTCGCCCAGCTCCTGGCGGGTCAGCGGCTCCAACGGGTGGCGCCCGGCCTCGCCTGGCACCGTCACGGCCTGCGCCTGCACGGTCCGGTTCCGCGTCCGCCCCGACGGTGTGCGGCAAGGACTCCGGCACCGTTAACCACCACCGCAGTGTCGCACATCCCGTACTCGACCATCAGGGCCAGTTCCCGCGCCAGAATGGGGTCCGGGTTGCACGGCGTGGCCCCGTCGGTGCGGCCGCGATCGTCGTGCCCGACCTGACCGCGGCCGGGCGCTACCGGTAGGACAGCGTGGAGTAGCGCAGGGTCTTGGCCTGGTGCGGATCGTGACCGTAGATCATCGAGGCGCTTTCCCGCTTGGCCAGGTCACGCAGCGCCAGCGCGGAAACCTTGGCCCTCTCCGGGTCGGCCTGGCCGCCCCACGCGTCGTGATCGTAGTTCTCCTGGCAGTAGACCGCGTCCCCGCAGATGATCATGTTGCCGGTCTCGGGCAGGCGTACCAGCACGGACTGGTGCGCGGGTGCGTGACCCGGCGTGGGGATCACCTCGACACCGGGGAACAAGGTGGTCTCGCCGTCGATGAGCTCGTAGCTCAGCGCGGGCAGGTTCCAGTACTGGTTCGGGAACGAGGGATTGTCCTTGGCAAACTCGTAGTGCTCGCGCTGCACGAAGAAGGTCGCATCCTTCAGCAGGTCGTTATTGCCGGCATGGTCGAAGTGCAGATGCGTGTTGATCACGTACTTGATGTCGCCGGGCGGGATGTCCAGTTCAGCCAGCCGCCAGAGCAGGCTGTCCTCCTTGCGCATGTCCGGCACGAGCAGGTCCGCCGTCGGAGTGCCGCGCCAGGTGCGGTCCGGATCGGAGATGTGCACCCGGTTCATGCCCGTGTCGACCAGCGCCAGCGATCCGTCGTCGAGGTGAATCAGGTAGGCCGGTACCGGAATGTGGATGCGCTTGCCGTCAGCGATCCCCGGCGCGATGACCTCGTAGTTACAGCAGCAGCCGCCCAGAGGCAGTATGTACAGCTCCATCATTCCTCTCCTGCCATGAGTGCTTAGCCACCCGCTAGGCGGCGGCGCCGTCCACGTACGTCACCGTGTTCGCGCCGATGGCCGGAACGCGCGGACCCGGCAGGACTATGCCGGTCAGGTTGAGCGGGTCGGCCGCCGAGATGCACGCGGTCTCGCCGTTGTGCTGCTGCCTGCGGACCAGCTTGAGGACGTCGATCGCGTCCGGGTGGGCGTACTGCTCACCACTGAACCCGGTGACGAACCGGCCGCCGCGCACCGTGTCGCGTGCCTCCATCCGGCGGAACGCCCACAGGACGTCACGCCACGGCACCGCGATCGGCTCCCGGACGAACAGGTCCCTGAACACCACGCCCCAGCGCACCGCAAGCTGCTGCGCCACCGCCTCGGCCAGCTCGTCCCGGTCGGCGCCGGCCAGTGGCGCCGGCAGCATCGACCAGCGTCCCGAGGCCCCGGTGCTGCCCCCCAGGCCTCTGCGCAGCCCTCGCGTCGGCGCGTACCGCTCGGGTGCCCCGCGCCGCAGCAGCAGCCTGACCGCACGGAATCCGTCCGCGGTGACCAGCCCGCGTGCGACCGCGTCCCAGAGCGCCTCGTCGACGTCGGAGGGAAGCCGCCCCGTCAGCGTGGCCAGGTCGGCGCGGAATAGCGCGCCGTGCTCGCGCAGCGCATCCAGCACCTCCCTGGTACGGCCCGCAGCAGGCTCCGCCGGAACGAGCTCGCCGCGGGCCGCCCGCAGCAGCCAGGGCAGGTCGTCCCGCACGGCCAGCGTGATCGGCGTCGCCCTGGATGGGACCAGGCCGCTGCGCCGCGGTTCTGCCTCTGGCTCGCTGTCACGGATCGAGAGCCGGCCCCAGCATGCCTGGCCGGACATGCACAGCTCGTCCAGCCACTCGCGGCGGTAACCCTCGACCCGCGCCGCCAGCACCGAATGCTCCCACGCCCCGGTGGCGAGCTCGAATCCCTGCAGCTGCTCGATCACCGACAGCACCCCGAACCGGCCCTCGCGCCTGGTGCCGTTGGTCACGTGCTGCCAGCGGAGCAGGAACCGCATGAAATCCTGCGGCGTGACCGGCTCGACCTCGCGCCGACGGCGCTGTCTGGTATAGGCATGGATGCGCGACAGCAGCCGGCGCGAGCAGAACTCCTCAGGGCCGGCAGGCCCGCGGAAATGGCCACGGAGCGCGAAGCCCTCAGCCTCCAGCGCGGCTAGCCCTCGCACCACCAGCGGCTCTCCCAGCCCGGACGCGGCCGAGAGCTCCGCGGCGGTCGACGGGCCGCGGCACTCCAGGTGGCCTCGGAGGAGATCGGCCGCTGCGCTCTCCTCGTCGGGCGGCTCATCCGGAACAGGACAGGGATGGCGGGGAACGAACTCGGCTCCGGGGAACAGTGCCCGCACCGCCGGCAGTCGCTCCACGGCCGACCACAGGACACCCGCCCCGGCCTGGCTCTCGACTGCGCGCCGCCCCGCGACCAGCGTCTCGAACCACGGCCGCCAGGCCTGCTCGGGACGCATCGCGACGAGGTTCATCAGCAGGTCATGCAGCTCGTGCTCGTCGCGAGGGTCGGGCCGGACCTGCTCGGCGACCCGCTCGATCGCATCGGCGTCCAGCGTTCCGAGCTCATGCGCCTCCACCGGCAGGCCGCGGCGCAGCGGCACCGCACGGCTGCGGCGCTCCTCCAGCGGCGCGTCGTCCAGGAACGTGAAGGGCCGGCCGTTGAGGATCTCGTGGGCCAGCACCGAAGGCTCAGTGGTGTCGCGCACGACGACAGACACGCGACCCGACTCGATCCCGGCGACCAGATCCTTGAGGCCGTCGATGTCCATGGCGTCGTGCAGGCAGTCGTGCAGCGTCTGCCTGACCAGCAGGTGATCGGGAATCTCCAGGGGCCCTGGCGCGACGTTCTCCTGGCAGGCCGCTAGCGTCGGGAACACCGCGGCCATCAGGTCGTCGGCCTCCATCCGCTGGATGGCAGGCGGGTTCTTACGGCCACCGCGCCAGCGCAGCACGGCCAGCGAGGTGTTCAGGTTCCACCGCCATCGGGCCGGGAACAGCGGCGCGGTGAGGACAGCCTGCCTGACCACCTCTTCGACCGTCCCCGAGGCCAGAAACTTCGGCACGCGGTCGAGCGGGAAGCTGTGCTGCGGGCCGAGTGACAGCAGGATCGCGTTGTCGCTCGCGGCAGCCTGGAGTTCGAAGTCGAACGTCACGCAGAACCGTTTGCGCAGTGCCAGCCCGAGCGCGCGGTTCAGCCGGGCGCCGAACGGCGTGTGCCCGACGAGCTGCATACCGCCCGCGTCGTCAAAGAACCGCTCGAGCACGATTGTGTCCATTGTCGGCAGGACGCCAAGCTGGGCCAGGCCGGCGCTGAGGTACGCGGCGATCATCTCGGCGGCGGCTTCGCCGATCCCGCACTCCGCCAGGAGCCAGCGGACCGCCGCGGCCTGCCCGCCCGCCGCCAGCTGCTCCGCGACGGCCGACCGGATCTCGCAGACCTCGTCGGACAGCTCGGCCGTGCGGCCGGGGGCCTCGCCCAGCCAGAACGGCACCGACGGCGGCGCGCCCTGGGCATCGACGACCCTGACGATCCCCGGCTCGACCCGGCGGATCCGCCAGGACGTCGTGCCGAGCAGGAACACGTCGCCAGCCATGCTCTCGATCGCCCAGTCCTCGTTCACCGTCCCCACCACGGCGTCGTCGGGCTCGGCCAGCACCCGGTAGTCTCCGAGCTCGGGAATCGCGCCGCCGGATGTGAGCGCGGCCATGCGCGCACCCCGACGGCCGCGCAACTGCCCGCTGACCTGGTCCCGGTGCACGTAGGCGGCCCGGCGACCGCGGCCGGTCCTGATGCCCTCCGACACCATGTCGGTGACGATCTCAAAGTCCGCGGCCGAGACCTCCGCGAACGGTGCCGCGCCCCGCACGAGCACGAGCAGCTCGTCCGCGGTCCACTCCTGCGTCGCGCACTCGGCCACGACCTGCTGGGCCAGGATGTCCAGGGGGCACGCCGGGATCAGCAGCCGGTCAAGCCGGCCGGATCGGGACCCTCGCAGCAGCGCAGCGCACTCGACGAGCTCGTCGCGCGTGGTGGGATAGACCAGCCCGGCCGGGACCCCGTTCCGCGTGTGATTGGATCTTCCAACCCGCTGCAGGAACGTGGCAAAGCTGCGCGGCGAGCCGATCTGGCAGACCAGTTCTACCGGCCCGATGTCGATGCCCAGTTCCAGCGAGGCCGTCGCCACCAGCGCCCGCAGCTCACCGTCACGCAGCCGCGCCTCGACCCGCTGCCTGCGTTCCTTGGACAGGCTCCCGTGGTGAGCCGCAACCTGGCCGTCGCCGAGACGCTCGCCCAGCTGATGGGCGAGCTGCTCGGCCATCCGCCGGGTGTTGACGAAGACCAGCGTGGTGCGGTGCTCGGCCACGTGGCCCGCGATCAAGTCGCAGATCTCGGCCATCTGGTCGGTGGTCGCGACTGCCCCGAGCTCGTCGCTTGGCAGCTCCAGGCCGAGCTCAAGCTCGCGCCGGTGGCCGGAGTCGACGATCGCGCACCGCGGCGCACCGTCCGCCGTCGAGCGGCCAGGCCCCGCGCCGACCAGCAGCCGGGCCACGGCCTCGATCGGACGCTGGGTCGCGGACAGGCCAATCCGCTGCACCGGCTGCTGTGACCCATCCCGCTGGGCCACGTACTGCAGGCGCTCCAGGGTCAGGGCCAGATGCGACCCGCGCTTGTTGCCCGCGACGGCGTGGATCTCGTCCACGATGACGGTGTGCACCGCCCGCAGCATCGCCCGGCTGCGCTCGGCGGTCACCAGCAGGAACAGCGACTCGGGCGTGGTGATCAGGAAGTCAGGCGGGCGCTTGAGCATCGCCGCGCGCTCGGCCGCCGCGGTGTCGCCGGTCCGCACCGACACGCGGATGTCGGGGGCCGTCATCCCGAGCTCGCCCGCCACGTCGGCGATCTCCTTGAGCGGTCGTTCCAGGTTCTGCCAGATGTCCACGGCCAGCGCCTTCAGCGGCGAGACATAGACCACCCGCGGGCCTTCGGCGCCCTCCGGGGCGGAAACCTCGCCCTCGTCCGCTGCGGCCTCGTGCGCCCGGTAGATCCGGTCGATGCACACCAGGAAGGCGGCGAGCGTCTTGCCCGACCCGGTCGGGGCTGCGATCAGCGTGTGCTCGCCAGCGGCGATCCTGGCCCAGCCATCCGCCTGCGGCAGCGTCGGGCCGGCCGGAAACCGTCGCTCGAACCACGTCCGAACCGCAGGATGGAACGACTCGAGCATGCCGTCACAGTAACGCAGCATTCTGACATTCGATTCTGGTCCCGCAGCCGGGTATCAAGCCGTTGGTCAGCGGAAAGCCGGAAGACAGCTGTCGCCGTGGCAGGAACTGAGGTATGCCCAGGGAGGCCCATGATGCAGGAAGTCCGCGCGCGCCGCGTGTACGAGGAGCCCGAGCCTGACGACGGCCGGCGGGTCCTAGTGGATCGGCTCTGGCCTCGAGGGCTGTCGAAGGACAAGGCCGACCTGGACGAATGGCTGAAAGCCGTCGCCCCGTCGGACGAGCTTCGCCGCTGGTACGGCCACGACCCGGAGAAGTTCCCCGAGTTCGAGCGCCGGTACAAGGCCGAGCTCAAGGAGCCCGAACGGGCCGGGGCCCTCCGTCATCTGGCTGATGAGGTACGAGAGGGTCCAGTTACGCTGCTCACCGCCACGGGTGATCTTGAGCGCAGCCAGGCAGAGGTGCTGGTCCGGCTGCTGCAGGCCAGGCGTTCGCACTAACTGCTGCCGCCGGGCCATACCCCCAGACCCGCCGGCGCTAGCGTGACAGGCGTGAGCCCTGTAGCCAACTACCGCGAGCCGCCAGCACCCGCGTTCCTGTTCGACCTGGACGGCACGCTCATCGACAGCGTCTACCAGAACGTCATCGCCTGGCGCAACGCACTGGCCCGGCTGGACATCGACCTGTCAGTCTGGCGGATCCACCGCCGGATCGGCATGAGCGGCGGGCTGTTCGTCTCAGCCCTGCTGAGGGAGACTGGCCGTTTCCTCTCCGACCAGGAGATCGACTCCCTCATGGAAGATCACGCCGCCGAGTACCTGGCCCAGGTCGGGTCGGTCCGGGCCCTGCCGGGCGCGCGCGAGCTGCTCGCGGCCCTCACCGAGCAGAGCGTGCCGTGGGCGATCGCCACCAGCG
>JASIBJ010000517.1 GCA_030045215.1 Streptosporangiaceae bacterium
GCTGGCCGCGTTCGGGCTGCTGGTGATCGACAAGGACCAGACCAAGGCCAGGCTGGAGCAGGCCGCGGCGGCCGGCTCGGCCGACCCGTCGGGGCCGCCCCTGGGCATCCGCTGGCTGCGCGTCGGCGCGGGCGTCTGCCTCGGCGCGGCCTGCGCCAGCAAGTGGAACGGCCTGTGGTTCCTGGTGGCCTTCGCCGGGCTGGCCATCGCGTGGGACCTGGGCGCACGGCGGGCCGCGGGATACGAGCGCTGGCTGCCGGCCGGCTTGCGCAGCGACGTCAAGTGGCTGCCGCTCACCTTCGGCGTTATACCGTTCGCCGTCTACACCGCGTCCTGGACCGGCTGGTTCCTGAACTCAAGCGGCTACGACCGGAACTGGGCGGCGCAGCACGGCAACCACACCCCGATCTGGTCGACCATCGATTCCTGGTACCAGTACAACCACTGGATGTTCGAGTTCGGCGTGAACCTTTCCACGTTCCAGAGCTACAAGTCCAACCCGGTGGGGTGGATGATCCTGGCCAGGCCCATCTCCTTCTACTGGGCCCAGCCGAGGTGCTCTGTATCCGGCGGCTGCGCCTCCGAGGTGCTGGCGATCGGCACTCCGCTGATCTGGTGGGGCGGCTCGCTGGCCTTGCTGTTCTGCCTGGGCTGGTGGCTCACCGGCCTGATCGGCGACCTGACGTTCGGCCGCAAGCCCAGGCGCGACTGGCGGGCGGGCGCGGTGCTGCTCGGCGTGGCGGCTGGCTGGCTTCCCTGGATCTGGTATGCCTGGCACGACCACCGCACGGAGTTCTACTACTACGCCGTCGCATTCGACCCATTCCTGGTCATCGCGATTACTCTGTGCCTTGGCCTGATCATCGGGCCGGCCAGGGCCGCGCCCGGACGCCGGGCTGTCGGTGCGATAGCGGCGGGCGGCTATCTTTTCGCCGTCCTGCTGAACCTTGCCTACCTGTACCCGATCCTGACCGCCGAGGTGATCCCGTATTCGGCCTGGCTGTCGCGGATGTGGTTCCACCGCTGGATCTAGGGTCGGCACCCACGGGGGCCGCCGCCCCGTGCGCCCGCGAACCATTTCCCGCGCCCAAACCCTCGCGCTGTGCACCGCCGGACCCCAGAAGCCGCGGGCCCTGAACGCCCGCATCCATCGCCCGTTCCGTCCGTATTTGCAGTCATCTCAACGCCGAGAATCCACTGCGTAATCGGTCTGTTACGCAGATCACGCATCCGGTTACTCGTCAGTTGCGTCATAAGTGTGTCAGTCCACCTGGGGAGCGGAGCAGATAGTGACACACGCAGAGCAGATGACCGAGCGCGACGTGCGATTCGAGCGAGACGTGATCCCGTTCATGGGTCAGCTGTATCCTGCTGCGCTCCGGATGACCAGGAACGCGCCCGATGCCGAGGACTTGCTGCAGGAGACGTTCGCCAAGGCGTACGCGGGCTTTCACCAATTCACGCCGGGAACGAACCTGCGAGCCTGGCTGCACAGGATTCTGTCGAACACCTTCATCAACAGCTACAGAAAGAAGCGCAGGGAGCCGATCCAGGACCTTGGCGCAGATTTTTCCGAGGAGTGGCAGACCGGCAACGACCCGCTGAACCCGCCCGCTCGGTCGGCCGAGGCCGAAGCGCTTGACCGGCTCGCGGACTCCGAAATCCTGCAGGCATTGCGGGGTCTGCCGAGCGAGTTCCGGGTTGCCATCTACCTCGCCGACGTCGAGGGATATCCGTACCGCGAGATCGCCGAGATGATGGGCACTCCAATCGGGACCGTCATGTCCCGGCTGCACCGCGGCCGGGCCAAGCTCCGCCAGGAGCTGGCCGGGTACGCCCCGCGGCCCGCGCTGGCCACGGCTTCCTCCTAAAGCGCAAGGGCTCCGCCTGACTAGGCGGTGCCCATGCCCACCGGACGGGCGGTTCGCCTGCGCACCGCGTGCGCGAACCGCCGACCACCCGGCCGGTGCGGCGCCGGCACATCTCCTCCCCTCGCTGTGCCGGCCGCGCCCGGCCTTTCCCGAAGCCCCGCGCCTGCCTTCCCCCAGGCGGGCGCGGGGCTTCGTGCTCCCGCGGGGACTCCGGGGGTCGTCGCCGGCTTGCACGCCAACACGTCGGCTAGCGTCTGCGGCATGCGCGCCGAAGACCGTGACCCGGACTCAAAGCTGGTCACGACCAGCAGCACCGTCGTCTACTCCAACCGGTGGATTACGGTCCGCGAAGACCAGACGCTCCGCCCGGACGGATCCGCGGGCGTGTACGGCGTGGTGCACAAGGCCGACTTCGCGCTGATAGTGCCGTTCGCAGATGGCGGCTTCTACCTGGTCGAGCAGTACCGGTACCCGGTGAGTCACCGGTACTGGGAGTTTCCGCAGGGTGCGAGCGAGGACAGCCCGGGCACCGACCCCATCCTGCTGGCGCGGGCCGAACTGGCCGAGGAGACGGGGCTGACGGCCGCGAACCTCACCCCGCTCGGCTGGCTCTACCCGTCCTACGGATTTTGCGACCACGGCTTTCACATCATGGTGGCGACCGGGCTGACGCCGGGGGAAGTACGGCCGGAGCCGGACGAGGTGGGCATGCGCAGCCAGTGGTTCCCCGAGGCGGCCGTGTGGCAGCTGATAGCCGAAGGCAAGATCACCGACGCGCACACCGTGGCCGCGCTCGGCTTGTTCCAGCAGCACCGGTCGGCCTACGGCTGGTAGCGGCGGTGGTGGCTAGCCCGCCGGCTAGGCGCCGAAGATGGCGTCGCAGGCCCGCGCGCCCGCCTTCCCGTCGTCGAGGGGGCAGAACTTCGCCGCGAACGCCTCGTACCGGCCGCGATAACGTGCTGTCACCGCGTCGAGATCGCCGACGGCCGCGATCACTTCCGCGGAGGTGGCCAGGAGCGGACCAGGGGCCTCAGCCTCCAGGTCGAGGTTGAAGCCGCGCAGGTTGTCCCGGTACTCCTCCAGGTCGTAGGTGTAGAACACGATCGGCTTCCCGGTCGCGGCGAAGTCGCACATCATCGAGGAGTAGTCGGTGATGAGCACGTCGGCGGCCAGGAGCAACTCAGAGACGTCGGGGTAGTTCGTGACGTTGACCGCGAAGCCTGGCCCGAGCTCGCCGGGAACGTCGTCGGCCGCCTGGTGATGCCCCCTGACCAGGAATACGTAGTCGTCGCCTAGCTGGCGATGGGCGTCGTCCAGGTCAAGCCGGAGGTCGAAGCGATACCGTCCGGCCGCGTAGTACCGGTTATCGCGCCACGTCGGCGCGTACAGTACGACCTTCCTGCTGGCTGGCAGATTGAGACGCTCGCGGACCCGGCCGGCCAGGGCCGCCGTGTCCCCGCGGCACAGCACGTCGTTGCGCGGGTAGCCGGACTCGCAGATCTGGCCGTCGTAGCGAAAGGCCCGGCGCATGAGCGGCGTGCTGAACGGGTTCGGCGACAGGGCCAGATCCCACTTCGCGACCTCGTGCGCGAGCACCTCGTTGTACTTCTTGGCGTCGGGGATCTTCAGGTCTTCGACGTCAAAGCCGATCCGCTTCAGCAGCGTGCCGTGCCAGGTCTGCACGTAGAGCTGCCCCGGCCGCTTGGAGAACCTGGCCGGCAGCTCGTCGTTGGAGATGATGTGGCTGGACCTGGCCAGTGCGTCCCAGAACGCCTGGCTCCACATCAGCACCGGCCGCGCTCCGTCGGGCACCTGTACCGACCAGTCGCTCACCGCCCAGATGTGCTCGCGGTCATCGCCGCGCCGGTGCAACTCCTGGCTGATGCCCAGCGGGCTGTCGCTGCACGATCTGCCCTTGAAGCTGACGAACACGACGCTGTCGCGGACCGGGCGCCGCTGCTGCAGCGGGTAGTAGACATCCCGCAGCACCTTGCGCCTCACCCGGCCGCCGTCGGCCAGCCCCCAGGCGGGCGCCACGGTGAGCGCCAGGTCACCGTCCTTCGCGGCGGTCAGGGCGAAGGTCTTGCGGCCGACCTGCCGCCTGCGCTCCCTAAGCTCGCCAAGCCTGGCCCGATCCCACATCAGCGGCACGGGCTCCGCGCCGCGCTGGCCGATCTGGCGCAGTTTCAGCTGCCAGACGCCGTCGCGCAGCGGCAGCGTGGCGCCGAAGGCGGGCATGGTCGCCGCCGGTATCTCTACCGCGAACCGGTCCGCCGCCGGCCGGACGGGGACGACGTGCACCTCGGTGGCACCCTGGCGGCACAGGAGTGCCTCGAAGTCCGGCGACCGCAGGTCCGGATACCTGCCGCGCACGGTCAGGGTGCCGTCCGGCGACCAGGAGTACCCGCCGGCGACGACCTGCTGCTGATCCACGATCACCACACTGTCATACCTGATCTAGCCGGCTGCCTGGTCGGCCAACCTGATGCCGCGTGCCGCATGGTCTGGGTCTTGCCCGCCCGGCGGGTCGATGTGACCCTCGGGGGACTCGCCCGGCGAGCGCTCGTGTGCTGGCCGCCGGTCGGGTCGCGCCGCTACTCGCCGCGCCAGTTCGGTGCGCGCTTCTCGGCGAACGCGGCCGCGCCCTCGATGGCATCGGCCGAGCGCATGACCGGTGCGATGATCTCGCCCTGGCGGTCGAAGGCCGATTCGGTTTCCCAGTCCGCCGACTCGACGATGACGCGCTTGGTCGCGGCCAGCGCCAGGGGGGCGTTCCGCGCGATCTTGGCTGCGAGCTCCCTGGCCCCGGCCAGGGCCTCGCCCGGCGCGACGAGCGAGTTCACCAGGCCGGCATCGCGCAGGTGCGCGGCGGAGAAGTGGCCGCCGGTCAGGGCGATCTCCATGGCCAGGTGATAGGGGATCCGCTGCGGCAGCCGGATCAGGCCGCCCGCCCCCGCGACCAGGCCGCGCCTGACCTCCGGCAGCCCGAACTTGGCCTCCTCGCTGGCCACGACCAGGTCGCATGACAACACGATCTCGAAGCCGCCAGCCAGCGCGTAGCCCTCGACCGCCGCGATCAGGGGCTTGACCGGCCGTCTTTGGACCAGGCCAGCGAAGCCGCGCCCTGGGACGATGGGAGCGTCGCCGGCCAGGAAGCCCTTCAGGTCCATGCCCGCGCTGAACGTGCCGCCAGCCCCGGTGAGGATCAGCACCCGGACGTCGCTGCTGGCGTCCAGTTCCTCAAGCGCCTCAGCCAGTCCGCGCGCTACCGCCCCGTTGATTGCGTTGCGAGCTTCCGGCCGGTTGATGATGATGACGGCAACGCCGTCACTGACCTCGGTCAGCACTGGCTCAGGCATCGGCGTGACTGTCCTTAACAGATAGCGAGGGAGCCCGCGGCTCGCGTGCCCCCTAAACGGGACATTCGCAGTGGCCACAGGCTATCGAGCCGGTCCCGTGGCGGTCAGCACGGGCAGCGAAGTTGCCTCGAACTCGGGAGCACGGCCGGAGCGGGGCTGCGGCGATGCGAACGACCGGCGGTTATGCGCGCAGCTAAGGCGGCGATCGTACTTACTTCGGCTGGAACCTGATCCCGCCATCGAAGCGGATGACCTCGGCGTTCATGTAGTCGTTCTCGATCAGCGCGCGGACCAGGTGCGCGAACTCTGCCGCCGTTCCCATCCTCTTGGGGAACACAATCGGAGCCACGAGCTTGGCCTTGAACTCCTCGCTGGCCGGGCCACTGCCGTAGATCGGCGTGTCGATGATGCCGGGGGCGATCGTGTTGACCCGCACGCCGATCGCGGCGAGATCGCGGGCGGCGGGCACAGTCATGCCGATGATGCCGCCCTTGGACGCGGAGTAGGCAAGCTGCCCGGTCTGGCCCTCGATGCCCGCGATCGAGGCGGTGTTGATGACGACGCCGCGCTGGCCGTCGACATCGGCGGGCTCGGTCCTGGCAATGGCAGCCGCGCCGATGCTCATCAGGTTGAAGGTGCCGATCAGGTTGACGTCGATGACCTTGCCGAACGCGGCCGGATCGTGCGGGGAGCCGTCGCGGCCCACGGTCCGCTGCGCCCAGCCGATCCCGGCGCAGTTGACCACCACGCGTAGCGGCCCGCCCGCGGACGCTGCGGCCTCAACCGCGGCGCGAACGGACTCGGAGTCGCTTACATCGGTGCGGGCGAACTGGCCGCCCACCTCGCCTGCCAGCGCCTTTCCTCGCTCCTCGTTGAGGTCGGCGATGACGACCGAGCAGCCAGCTGCGGCTAGCTCGCGGACTGTGGCCTCGCCGAGGCCGCTGGCACCACCGGACACGATTGCAGCGGTTCCGTTCAGTTTCATGGCCGGAGCATACTTCGCCCGGACTGAGCCCACCGAACAGGGTTCGGCGTCGGTCAGGACACCGGGCGGGCGTCGGCTGCCGGGGCTAACCGAGCGACGTCACCTTTGCCAGCGGCAGGACCATTTGACGCACGAACTCATCGACCGGCTCGGGCCACGGGAAGCGCGGCCGCGTTGTCCGGAGCGTCACGGTGCCGTGCAGCGCTACCCAGAGCGCGGTGCCGGTGCCGACGACGTCGGTGCTGGCCGAGACTCCCGCCTGCACGCACGCCGCGATGGCGTCGACAAGCTGGGCAAATGCTTCGGCCCCGAACTCCGGCACCGGAGGCCAGCCCGGCCCGATGGCCGCGGGCTTGCAGTATTCCGCGGCGCGGGCTGTCTCGGTCCACCGCGACTCGAACAGAGTCGAGTAACGCGCCGAATTCTGCAGTCCCCACCGCACGTACGCCTGGCAGCCGACGACGAGCCGCTCGACCGGATCGGCTGGCGCCGAGCTCACGGCTTGCTGGATCGCCGCGGTTAGCTCGTCAAACAGCCTGGCGACGACGGCCAGCAGGATCGCGTCCCGGTCATCGAAGTGGCCATAGATGGAAGGCGCCGCGATGCCGATTTCCCTGGCCACCGCGCGCAGGGTGACCGACTCGGCGGTGCCGGTTCGGTCGATGAGCGCAAGCGCGCCATCGACGATCTCCGCAGTGAGCTTTGAGCCCTGACCGCGTGCGTTGCGCTGGCGGCGCGAACCGGCTCCCGCCACCTGGCCGACGGCCTCGGCGTAGCCAGCCCTCATTCCCGGAAAAGAGTTCACGTTCTCACTTTACACCCGTAAGGTTGTTTGCTTAAACTTACGATTGTAAGCCTACAACTGTAAGCCAGATTCCGGGAGCATCGATGAGCGCGCACACTGCAAAGGCACAGGCGGCAGGCCGCGACGGACGGCAGGACCGGCCGAGCCCGGCTCACCCGGCCGCGCGCCAGCGTGACCGGCTGACCGAGCCCGCGGCTGAGCAACTGACCGGGCCAGGCGCCGGGCCGGCAAGCTCGCGCTGGCCGGCCGGCCACCCCCGGCGCCGCCAGATCCTGCTGGTGATGTGCCTGAGCCTGCTGGTGGTCGTGATCGACAACACGATCCTCAATACGGCGCTTCCGACGCTGGCCAGGGTGCTGCACGCCGGCACCAGCTCGTTGCAGTGGATTACCGACGCCTACACACTCTGCTTCGCCGCCCTGCTCATCCCCGCAGGCGCCCTCGGCGACCGCTACGGCCGCCGGATGTCGCTGGTCGCCGGGCTGGCCGTGTTCGCGCTCGGAAGCACGGCCGCAGCCTTCTCGCCGGGAACTGGGCCACTCATCGCGGCTCGGGTGCTGATGGGCCTCGGCGCTACGTTCGTCATGCCGGCCACACTGTCCATCCTGAACGCCGTGTTCCCGCCGCGGGAGCGGCCGCAGGCGATCGCAGCCTGGTCGGCCGTGGCCGGCGTCGGGATTATCATCGGTCCGACCCTTGGCGGCCTGCTGCTGACCCACTTCTGGTGGGGCAGCGTTTTCCTGATCAACGTGCCGCTGGTGGCGGCGGCGATCGCCGGGGTGCTGGCGATCGTGCCAGAGACCGCTGAGCCCGGTGGTCACCGGCTGGACCGGATCGGCACGCTCCTCGTCGCAGTCTCCCTGGTCGCTGTGGTCGACGCGATCATCGAGGCGCCTACGCGCGGCTGGACCGCGACCCTGACGCTGGCAGAACTCGGCGCCGGCCTCGCCGCACTCGGCGGTTTCGTCTGGTGGGAGCTGCGGGCCGCCGACCCGCTGATCGACCTGCGCATCTTTGCCCGGCGCGCGTTCTCCGCGTCGGCGGCAGCCGTCACCGTCATCTTCTTCGCGCTGTTCGGCAGCCTGTTCGTGCTGACTCAGTACCTGCAGCTCGTACACGGCTACAGTCCGCTGTCCGCCGGGGTGCGGGCCCTCCCCTTCGCCGTGGCGATGGGCGCCGTGTCGCCCGTGTCACCGCTGCTGGCTAAGTGGCTGGGTACCCGGCTGATCATCCCGGCCGGGATGGTCCTCATGGGCCTCGGGCTGGTCGACCTGTCGACCGCCAGCGTGCACTCCAGCTACACCCCGCTGGCCGCGGCGGTCGCGATCATGGGTGCCGGCATGGGCCTGGTGATGGCTCCGGCCAGCAACACGATCATGGCCACTGTTCCGAGCCATCAGGCCGGCGCCGGCAGCGCGATCAACGACACCGTCCGCGAGGTTGGGGGCGCGCTCGGCATCGCCGTCATCGGCAGCGTCTCGGCCGGCGCCTACTCATCCAAGCTCGGCTCGGTCCTCCAGGCCGCCCACGTCCCTGGTGCGGTTAGGCAGGTGGCTGCCGGTTCGATCGCCGCGGCGGACCAGGCGGGCAGCCGAATCGGGGGAATCGCCGGAACCGAGCTGACCGACGCGGCTCATGCCGCCTTCGTGCACGCGATGAGCCTGGGCCTGCGCGTCGCCGCGGCGGTCGCGCTGGTGTCGGCCGTGGCTGCCATTTTCGCCCTGCCGCGCCGCGGCGCGGCGCAGGCGGCCAGGGCCGACGAGTCCGCCGGGGCGGTCAGCGGGACGCCCGACGCAGTGCCCGCACGAGACGGCGAGTTGCTCGTCGGCAGTGCGGCTAGCTGAAACTCGGCCCAGCCCTCGCTGCGGCACGCCGGAATGTCGGAGGCGTGCCGTAGCGTTGCGGCAGGTGACGCGAAGCGGTTATTACCGCTCGTCACCGGCCACGTGGGCCAGGCAGGGGTGGGATCCGGAAGGGGCTGCGTTTCAGCCCGGGCACGGAAGGTGCACAGGTACGTGAGACAGCAGCGCGGCAATCCGTGGGCGGTCCTGATCGTCGTTTCGCTCGGTTTCTTCATGACCCTGCTTGACCTGACGATCGTCAACATCGCGATTCCCAACATGATCGACAAGCTCCACGCTTCACTCGACGACGTGCTCTGGGTGATCAACGCCTACGCGTTGGTCCTCGCGGTACTCCTGATCACGGCGGGCAGGCTCGGCGACCTGCTCGGCCAGCGGACCATGTTCTTCGCCGGCGTCGCGCTGTTCACCGCGGCCTCGGTCGCGTGCGGTCTTGCTCCGTCGCCCGGCTGGCTGATCGCCTTCCGTGCCGTCCAGGGACTCGGTGCCGCCGCGCTGATGCCGCAGACGCTGGCCATCCTGACGATGGTGTTCCCGCCAGAACGCCGGGGCGCCGCGTTCGGTGTCTGGGGCGCCGTGGCCGGCGTGGCCACGGTCGCCGGCCCGACGCTCGGCGGCTTGCTCGTGACCGCATTCGACTGGCGGTACATCTTCTTCATCAACCTGCCGGTCGGCGTGATCGTGCTGATCCTCACCCAGGTGCTGATCCCCGACCTGCGAACCGGTCGCAAGCACAGCTTCGACATCACCGGGACCGTGCTGGCTAGCGGCGCGCTGCTGGCCATCTGCTATGCCCTGGTCGAGGGTCAGCAGTACGACTGGGGCACGATTACCGGAGTCATCTCGATACCCCTGCTGTTCGCGGTGGGGGGCATCTTGCTCGGGGCGTTCATCTGGGTCCAGGCGCGTCGCCAGCAAGGCGAACCACTCGTCCCGTTCTCCCTGTTCCGCGACCGCAACTACGCGCTGATGAACCTCGTGGCGTGTTTCATCGCCATCGGCATGCTGGGTCTTTTCCTGCCGCTGAGCATCTACCTTCAGGACGTGCTCGGCTTCTCCGCGCTCAAGGCGGGGCTAACTCTGGCGCCTGCGTCGCTCATCGCAATGTTCGTCGCGCCGGTCGCCGGGCGCATGACCGACCGCATCGGCGGCAAGTTCATCCTGATGACAGGGCTGACGCTGTTCGCCGCCGGGATGGGCGCAATAGTTCTCATCGCCCAGACCAACTCAGCCTGGTATGACTTTGTGGCCCCGCAGGTCGTCGCCGGCATTGGCATCGGCTGCACGTTCGCGCCGCTTACCACGGTCGCGATGCGCAACATCAGCCCGATGATGGCCGGAGCGGCGTCCGGAGTCTTCAACACCACCCGCCAGGTCGGCACGGTCATCGGCACCGCGGGCGTGGGCGCGCTGCTGCAAAACCGGCTGATCGCCGGTTTCACGAGCCAGATTCACCGGCGCGCCGGGAACCTGCCTGCGGCAGCTCAGCACGCGATCCTCGCCAAGTTCCAGGCCGCTGCCAAGAGCGGGCTGGCAGGCGGTCCTGCCCGGCATGGCAGCACGCTCGAGGCTCAGATCTTCGCTCACGGCTTTGTCCAGGGCATGCGGCCGACCATGAGCGTCCCGATCGTTTTCCTGTTCGCCGCGGCGGCCCTGTGCGTGCTCATCAAGCGAAGCAGGACACAGGACGGCGCCCGAGCCGATGCTGCCAGCCACGAGTCCGCCGCGGCGGCGGCCGGCTGACCCCGTGCTGCCGGGGTGGCTCAGCCGGCCGGCAGCAACTCCTCCTGCCAGATCCCGGCAGCGTCGACTGGATCGGGCTCGAACGGGAATCGGTCAGCGAACGCGGGGCGCAGCTCAGTGAGCCAGACGGCGCTCGGGTCGAACTCCGCGAAGAACGGACGGCCGACGAGCGAGGGGTCTCGCGCCTGGATCATGTGCAGCGCGAAGACCTTCTGCCCGGCTATCTCGGCTACGCCGTCTATGCACACCTTGCCGGGGGTGGCCGACATCGACGGGCCGCGAACGGTCCGGCACAGGCCCGAGACGCTGCTGTAAGCGTCCCTGTAGATCTCGACTGCGCGGGCCAGCGGCACCGCAAAGTAGCCCTGCGGGCCCGTGTCGCGCTCGACGAACATGTAGTAGGGCACCATCCCCATCCGCAGGTGCGCCCGCCACATCGCGCGCCACGTCTGGGCATCGTCGTTGATGGTCCTGATCAGTGGCGCCTGGGTCCGGATCACCGCACCGGTCGCGCGGATGCGCTCGACCGCGGCGGCGACCTGCGGCGGCTCCAGCTCGCGCGAATGCGAGAAGTGGGCCATCAAGGCGAGCGTCTTACCGGCCGCCTGAACCTGCTCGAAGAGCTGGAGAGTCTCATCGGCGTCGGGGTCTGTCACGAATCGTTGCGGCCAGTAGGACAGGGACTTCGTCCCGATCCTGATCGACTCGATGTGCTCAAGCCGCGGGTCAAGCAGCGGCTCGATGTAGTGCCGCAGCACGCCCGCTCCCATGATCATGGGATCGCCGCCGGTGATCAGCACGCTGGTCACCTCGTGGTGGGACTGCAGGTACGCGGCCACCCTGGCCATGTCGTCGGTTGCCATCTTCAGGTCGGGCTCACCGACGAATTGCGCCCATCGGAAGCAGTATGTGCAGTAGGCGTGGCAGGTCTGACCCTGCTTCGGGAAAACAAGCACCGTCTCCGGGTACTTGTGCTGCACGCCAGGAAGTGGTTCGTCGGCCATCTCCGGGATATTCAGCGCGAGCTGGCCCGCCGGATGCGGGTTCAGCCGCATCCGCACACCCCTGGCGGCCGCCTGGATCTCCCGGTCCGGCGCGCCCGCAGCGAGCATGTCCGCTATAGGCCTAATATCCTCCGCAGGCAGCATGTCCGCCTGCGGAAACACCAGCCGGTAGATCGGATCGTCGGGCGCAGCCGCCCAGTCAATCAGCCGCTCAACCACGTAGTCGTTGGTGCGGAACGGCAGCACCGTCGCGACTGCGCGAACGGCTAGCCGCTCGCTCTCGCTCAGCCCGGCCCTCGCGACGAGCTGATCGAGATGCTTGGCCGAATAGGCGCGGAACCCGCGACCCTGCGCGGGGATAACCGGCACCACTTCATGTTCAGTCATGCAGCTCCCTCCGCCCCCTTGAGCGCTTGGCGCGCGCACGATCTCCCCGTTATGCCGCCTTGCAGGCGTCCTGCGTACTAGTTATTCCCAACTTGTCGCTGAGACGCGCCAGATCGCCCTGGCGTTACGCTCAGACCAGCTTGAGAGGTCACGATTAGGAAACGCTCAGGGATGACCCTGGGTTGCCTGTGCTCGTAATGCCCCGAAGTACCCCAGTGCCGGGCCCCAAACCCGCTTAACACCTACAGTACGGCACTGAGTATTGCTATGTACGGCATTACCGAAGTCGCCCAGGTCGGGCGAAGTCGTGTATAACGGGCACCAGTTCAGCGCACCTGACACCCGCAGTGAGAGGCTTGGCGACATGCCGGGGACTTCGCCAGGGGCCGGCCCGGACCAGAGCCAGGAGCGGCCGGGCGAGGCAGCGCATGCGGCCGCCGACCTCGCGCACGCAGTCCCGGTGCGCGTTCCCGACCAGCACAAGCTGATCGCGGTCGATGCTATGGGCGGTGATCATGCGCCCGCCGACATCGTCGACGGAGCGGTCGCGGCGGCGCGCGAGCTGGGCACGCACATCGTCCTGACTGGCCGGCCAGGTCTGCTGCGTCCGCTGCTGGCGCGGCACGGCCAGCCCGCGAACGTGCATGTCGTGCCCGCTGAGGACTCGCTGGCAATGGATGAGGGTGCGCTGGCCAGCTGGCGCAGGCCGCGATCCAGCATCGCCGTGGCCTGCCAGCTCGTCCGGCGGGGTCAGGCGGGAGCCGTGATGTCGGCCGGGTCGACCGGCGCGATCGTCGCGACCGCGCAGATGCGGCTGCGGCCGCTGCCGGGTGTCATCCGGCCGGCGCTGGCCGTCGCGCTCCCCACCCGGCCGACCCCGTCCATCCTCATCGACGCCGGCGCGATCGCCGATCCCAAGCCGGAGATGCTCGTGCAGTTCGCGCAGCTGGGTGTCGCCTACGCCCAGACGGCCTTCGGGATCGGCGAGCCACGCGTCGGGCTGCTGACCATTGGCTCCGAGCCGGGCAAGGGCAACAAGCTGACCAGGCGCGCACACGAGCTGCTGGACGCAGACCCGCCTCATGGCGGCCTGCCGATCAGCTTCACCGGCAACGTCGAAGGCGGCGATCTGCTGTCCGGGCGGGTCGACGTCGTCGTCACTGACGGATTCACCGGGAACGTCGCGCTCAAGACGCTCGAGGGCACGGCGAGCTTCGCGGCTGACCAGCTGCGGGACGCCTTGGGCGGAACCCTTGCGGCCCGGGTCGGGATGTTGTTCCAGCGCCGCGGACTGCGCGAGCTCGCGGCCCGGCTGGATTCGGAGAGCTACGGCGGGGCCGCGCTGCTCGGCCTGGAGGCCACCGTCGTCATCGCCCACGGCTCCGTCCGGGCGAAGGGCGCCGCGGCCGCTTGCCGCCTCGCGGCTGAGCTGGCGAGCGGCCAGATTTCCGAGCGCATCAGGGAACGACTAGGCCCCGCGCGGCACTTCCTGCGCCGCCAGTAGGCCGTCCGCATCGGCTGCGGGCCGAGGCCCGGCCGATAGGCTAGGTAGATGACCGACCCGGAAGCTGCTCTCGGACTGCTCGTGCAGCGCGCGCTGGCGGATCAGCTCGGCAGCGAGTTCGCCATGGCCGACCCGCTGATCCGGCCCTCCGGGTTCGCCGACTACCAGAGCAACGTGGCCCTGTCCCTGGCCAAGCGGCTCGGCAGGCCCCCGCGCGAAGTAGCCGAGCTCATCGTCAGCGGCCTTGCGGGTGCGAGCGCCGTGCAGACGGCGGAGGTCAGCGGGTCCGGGTTCATCAACATCACGCTACGGGACAGCTGGCTCGCCGAGCAGGCCGACGATCAGCTCGCCGACCCGCGCCTTGGCGTGCCGGTCGCGGGGCCCGCGCAATGCGTCGTGGTGGACTACTCTGCACCGAACGTCGCCAAGGAGATGCACGTCGGGCATCTGCGGACGACAGTCGTGGGTGACGCGCTCGTGCGCGTCCTGGAGTTTCTTGGGCACCGCGTGATCCGGGCCAATCACATCGGCGACTGGGGCACCCAGTTCGGCATGCTGCTCGAGCACCTGCTCGATGTCGGGGAGCAGGCCGCCTACGACCAGCTCGCGGCCGGCGAGATCAACGAGTTCTACCAGGCAGCGAAACAGCAGTTCGACGCCGACCCCGTGTTCGCGGAGCGGGCCCGGCTCCGGGTTGTGGCCCTGCAGTCGGGCGATCCCGAGACGGTGCGGCTTTGGCAGACCCTGGTGCGGGACACCGAGCACTACTACAACGCCATCTACCGCCGGCTCGACGTCACGCTGACCGACGCGGACCTGGCCCCGGAGAGCTTCTACAACTCGATGCTCGCCGATGTCTGCGACGAATTGGAGTCGCTGGGCGTTGCGGTCATCAGCGAGGGCGCGCTGTGCGCGTTTCCGCCAGGGTTCACCGCCAGGGACGGCAGCCCGCTGCCGATCATCCTGCGCAAAAGTGACGGCGGTTACGGCTACGACGCCACGGACATGGCGGCTATCCGGTACCGCGTGCGGGACCTCGGCGCCGATCGGCTCATCTATGTGGTTGGCTCGGAGCAGGCACTGCATTTCGCCATGATCTTCGCAGTGGCCAGGCAGGCGGGCTGGCTCACCGACAAGGTCAGGGCTGAGCACGCCACCATCGGCATGGTAGCGGGGGCGGACGGCAAGCGATTCCGGACCAGAAGTGGTGGCTCGGTCAAGCTCAGCATGCTGATCGACGAGGCCGTCGAGCGGGCCGAGGAGGCAATCAGGGACAGGTATGACGATCCCGTGCAGCGTCGCCAGATCGCCGAAGCGGTCGGCATCGGGGCGCTCAAGTATGGCGACCTCTCGGTCGCCAGGGACTCCAGCTACGTGCTGGACTTCGACCGGTTGCTTGCGCTGAACGGCAACACCGGGCCGTACCTTCAGTACGCAACCGCGCGGATCCGGTCTATCTTCCAGCGAGCCGGGCTCGACCTAGGTCAGGCTACAGGTCGGGTGCTGCTCGGAAGCCCGGCGGAGCGAGCGCTTGCGCTTCAGCTCCTCGGATTCGGCCGGGCCGTCACCGACGCGGCAGCCACGGCCGAGCCGCACAAGCTGGCAGGCTTCCTGTTCGACGCGGCCAGCGCGTTTACGACGTTCTATGAGCAGTGCCCGGTGCTGGCGGCCGAGGGCGAGACGCGGGTCAGCAGGCTAGCCCTGTGCGGACTGACGCTGCGTGTGCTCACTACCGG
>JASIBJ010000518.1 GCA_030045215.1 Streptosporangiaceae bacterium
TGGCCACGGCCGGCGCGGAGTTGAGGGGCCCCATGCCGCGGTCGTAGGGCCCGACCCAGCCGGACCCGTTCCAGTACGCCTCCCACAGATCGGCGTTGCTGCTGCCTTCCCAGTAGACGAAGGTGTTCCCGAATCCGTCCACCCCGGCCGTCGGAGCCGAGCCCAGCGGGCCCATGCCCCGGTTGGTGGGTCCGGACAGTGCGCCGTCGGCGGGTCCCTGTGCCTCCCACAGGTCATAGGAAGACCCGGTGCCCTCCCAGAACACGTACGCGGTCGCGTTCGGGGTTATGGCTACCGAGGGCTGGGAACCCAGCGGCCCCATGCCCCGGTTGTAGGGGCCGACCCACGACGACCCGTTCCAGTACGCCTCCCACAGGTCATACGACGGGCCTGTGCCTTCCCAGTAGACGTAGGTGTAGCCGTTACTGTCGACCCCGGCCGTCGGCGCCGAGCCCAGCGGGCCCATGCCCCGGTTGGTGGGTCCGGACAGCGCGCCGTCGGCAGGTCCCTGGGCTTCGTACAGGTCGCCGTTGGTGCCCTCCCAGAACACGTACGCGGTTCCGCTACGGGTGACGGCCACCGTGGGCGCCGAGCCCAGCGGGCCCATGCCCCGGTTGTAGGGGCCGACCCACGACGACCCGTTCCAGTACGCCTCCCACAGGTCATACGACGGGCCTGCGCCTTCCCAGTAGACGTAGGTATAGCCGTTACTGTCGACCCCGACCGCCGGCGCCGAGCCCAGCGGGCCCATGCCACGGTCAGTTGGGCCGGACAGGCTGCTGACAGCCGCTCCCTGCGCTTCCCACAGTGAATAGGAAGACCCTGTGCCCTGCCAGAACGCGTAGGCTGCGGCCATCGGCGGTCCGTCAGTGCTTCCGGGGTCGGCGGCAGGCGATGACGGCGTCCCGGACGGAGCCGAGTTGATTGCCACGTACTCGCCAGGGTCGGTCAGGCCTGTGTCAGCGCTGGTTGTCTGGAGCGCTCCCGTATAGCAGCCGTCGACGTAGGTCGTCCACGGAGTGAAGCCGCCGGCGGCATCGTACTTATAGACGGCCTCCTCGGCGTTGTTCCACGGGTCCAGTATCTGGAAGTCGGTCCCATACTGGGAAACCGAGTTCCCAGGGGTGATCTGCCACAGGCCCCACCCGGTCGTGCTGTAGGGTTCGTCCGGCTGGATGATCCCCGGCTCGTATGAACTCTCGCAGTAGGTGATCGCTGCGGCGACCTGCGGGTAGGTGTAGCTTCCGTCAGCGCCAGAGGGACCCCCGGCGTCGACCCAGAACCCTTCGATCTGCGCGTAGCCAAGCGTCCCGCTGGGCGCCGCGGATACTTGCGGCCGACCGGCCGTGGCGGCCCGCTGGGCCTGGAGCGCGGCAGGCACAGCCGCCTTAGGCATCGGCGCCTCGCTGAACACCACGTTGCGCATGAATCGTGGCGGCGTGGCCCCGGTTACGTGCAGCCGAAGTTTGGTGAACAGAACCCGGCCACCTGGCTCGCGGACCGGATCGATCAAGGTGAGGTCCGCCCTCGTGCTATCCCAGCGGTTCCCGTAGACCCGCCAGGTGACGATCCCGGTAGCGGCGGCCCGTGCCCTGGTCCACCTCGACCAGTGCAGGTGCTCCGCAATCATGCCGTGATCGGCGCAGGTCAGGACGATGCTGCCGGGTCGTACGAGCGCCCGGCCTGCCCCGCAAACCTCCACGGCCGCACTCGCGGACCGCGACGTCGCTGCTGGCGCGCTGAGCGAGGCAGCCGCTGCCGGGCAAGCGAGGGCCAAGGTCAGGGCGAATAACGCCGGTAACGCCAGCAGGCGGATTGCACGCTTAGTGCTATTAGGAGAAATTGTCACCTTAATTACCTCTTCTCCGCATACGTGTCCGATGCGGCCGAGGCTAGGCGGGTAACGCTCCGCGCACTAGAGCCGATCGGAAGCCAAGTTGAGGACGTTCGTCCCGAGTCATTGTGACTCTGGTGAAATCTGTGGATAAGGAGGTCTTTGGCTGAGCAATGGGACTGGTCGCCCGCGGTGTGCCAGCTGGAACGGCACGGCCGTGACGACGATCCCTGGCCGGGCTTGGAGGCTCCGCTCCAGCCGGCCGGCCATCCTGTCGGGCAATATCGGGTGCCGTCCGAGGCGCTCGGGTTGCAGCGGTAGAGCAGGCTGTACCCGCGCCCGGCGACCAGGCAGCCCGGTGACCCAGCTATACGATCGCGATCGGATTAACCGGTGAGCCGGTCCCGCGGGACAGCCGCAGCGGGGCGATCACGCAGAAGAACGACCAGTGCCCGGTTTGCTGGCAAAGCGGCACGAGATCTTCGAACTGCAGGTAGTCGAGCAGGTGCAGGCCTAGCGCGTTGATCGCCAGCACGTGCACCGGATGGCTGACGCCCTCGGCTTTGCTGGGAGAGGTGTCACTGTTGCTGTCGCTGCCGAGCACGGCGACCTGGTGCTCCGCCGCGAACTCCACTGCCTCCGGGTGCAATCCCGCCCGCGCTTCAGCGGCGTCCCACGGCCCGAGTTCCGCGCGACGCCGGCGGTGGCCGACCCGTACGAACAGCAAGTCGCCGGTTCGCACCGTCAGCCGTTGGGCCTCGGCCGCCTTGGTCAGGTCATCGGCGGTGACCAGATCACCGGGCTCGAGCCAGGAAATCCCGCGTAGCCGTGGTATGTCGAGCAGGACACCACGGCCGGCGATGCCATCGCTGGCCACGTCGATGGACAATTCCGCGGCGCCGTGCGCGGTAACGGTCGTCGCCGGCACGCCGTTATAGAGCATCTTCCGGTACATGGCGTGGCATAGGGCGTCGATGTGGCTGTCGGCGTCGCCGTGCACGTTGATGCCCAGCCGGTCTTGCGCGAACGTCAGCCCCTCGGGATCGGCCTGGTCCCCTGGCCGTCCCTTCATGTCATGGATGGCAGGCTCGGGCTGGTCAGGCGTGAGATCCGTCTCGATGGGCGCCGCGAGCGTGACCGTCCGGCCCAGCCTGATCTCGGCTGCCGCGGCAATCACCCGGTCGGGCGTGAGGTAGTTCAGGGCGCCGCGCCGGTCGGCGGGACCCCAGGCGGGCACGTGCCGCAACCGGTCATGGAGCGCTCTGAACTCGGCCGCGCCCATCATGAGGTTGTCAGATCTGGCCGTCATGAGAGCAAGCCTCGCCGACAAGAGCGCATCCAAACCTCACCTGACCGGGGTGAGGCAGCGTTGGCAGAGGCATTGATACGCCGCCGATGCCGGCTCCTGGATCCCGGGTATGAGTGCGGGTAACCAGCACCCAAGGGAGGCAGCCATGGCTGCTGCCGAGGCCAGAGCGGCCAAGGACCCGCATGTAGCAGTAATCGGCACCGGCATCATGGGCTCGGCGATGGCTCGTAACCTCGATGCCGCGGACCTGGCCACGACCGTTTGGGACAGGTCAGTGGCGGCGACCGAACCGCTAGCGGAAGCCGGGATGCGGGTAGCCCCGTCTGCGCCGGACGCGGTCCGCGGTGCCCAGGTGGTGATCACCATGCTGCCCACCGATGCCGTCATCGATTCTGTGGTCTTCGACGGGGGTGTGGCCGAGGCGTTCGCGGCCGGGGCGGTGTGGGCGCAGATGGGGACGATCGGCGTAGAGTCCACCACCCGGTTCAGCGAACGGCTGCGGCAACTACGGCCGGACGTGCTGTACGTTGATGCGCCGGTTTCTGGCAGCAAGGGCCCGGCCGAAGCTGGCCAGTTGCTCGTCCTGGCCTCCGGACCGCCGGAAGCCGAATCGGTCGTGCGCCCGGTGTTCGCGGCCATCGGCCGCAAGACGGTCTGGCTAGGACAGGTCGGCCAGGGCAGCAGGATGAAGATAGCGGTCAACGCCTATATGTCGGTGCTGATCGAGGGCGTCGCCGAAGCGCTGGAACTGGCCAGCGTGCTGGGCATCGACCCGGCCAAGCTCGACGAGGCAATCGAGGGTGGCCCGCTGGACGCGCCGATCGCCGACGCCAAGCTGCACAAGATGCAGACCGGCGATTATGCGCCCGAGTTCCCGCTGCAGTGGGCGCTGAAGGACGTCGACCTGGCCTTGGAGGCTGCGGACGGCACGAGCCTGCCGCTGCTGGCGGCGCTCTCCGGTCAGTGGCAGGCCGCCGTCGACGCCGGGCACGGCCGCGACGACGTCAGCGCCGTCCGCCTCGCGCTCGCCAGCCGCGGACCACAGGCATAAGCGTCGCCGCAGAGGTCACCGGCACCGGGCTGACCTCTGCGGCGTGCAGCCAGGGAGCCTCCCCGGCGACCTTCACGTTTGAGGTCACCCGTCCGGGGGATGCGAGCTCGTTCCCATCCCTCGTGCCAGCGGCCGGGAAGAGCGCTCCGCGGCGTGACGACGCGCAGGGCGCCGATCCGTAGCGTTGCTGCCATGGAAGCGACGATAGAAGTGGCCGGATTGCGCAAGCGGTTCGGTTCCGCACTCGCACTGGACGGCATGACGTTCACCGTGCAGCCGGGCCAGGTTACCGGGTTTGTCGGGCCCAACGGCGCCGGGAAGACCACCACGATGCGAGTGATCCTGGGCCTGGACGCGCCCGACGCCGGCCGCGCGCTGATCGGCGGCCAGTCGTATCCGAAGCTGCGGCGGCCGCTCAGCCAGATCGGCGCGCTGCTGGATGCGGCGGCGGTGCAGCCCGGCCGCACCGCCCGTAACCACCTGCTGTGGCTGGCCCATTCGCAGGGCATGAGCCGACGGCGAGTCGACCAGGTACTGGAGCAGGCCGGCCTGGCGTCGGTGGCGCGGCGTAAGGCGGGCGGCTATTCGCTGGGCATGCGGCAGCGGCTGGGCATCGCCGCGGCGATGCTCGGTGACCCGCCGGTGCTGATGCTGGATGAGCCGTTCAACGGCATGGACCCCGAGGGCATCGTGTGGATGCGCGGGTTCCTGCGGTCGCTGGCCGCCGAGGGCCGGGCCGTGCTGGTTTCCAGCCATCTGATGAGCGAACTCCAGGACACCGCCGATCACCTGGTGGTGGCCGGGCGCGGGAAGGTGATCGCCGACGCCGCGGTGGCGGACCTGATCGCGGCGGCCTCTGGCGACACGGTCCTGCTGCGCACCAGTGGCCGGGTCGAGGCGATGACGGCCCTGACCCACGCGGGCGCGACCGTCGCCGCGACCGGCAAGGACACCCTCACCATTTCCGGACTGGCCGCCGGGCAGGTGGTCACGCTGCTGAACCAGGCCGGGATCGGCTTCTCCGAGGTCGCAGCCCACCGGGCCTCGCTGGAGCAGGCCTACATGGACCTGACCAGGGACGCGGTCGAGTTCCGCGCCCAGCCCGCACAGGAGGGGACAGTCCGATGACCGCCGCCACGACGCCGTACCGCACATCCCAGCGGGCCGTAAGCGACAGCTTCGCCCGGCTCGTGCACGCCGAGTGGACCAAGTTCCGCACACTCCGCGGCTGGGTGCTCGCAGTGATCGCCGCGGTCGTCCTCATCGACGTCTTCGGCTTGCTCGTTGTCAACAGCGGCGGCATCCAGTGCAGTCAGGGCAGCGGCGCGGCGTGCCTGCCGAGCGTTCCGACCGGGCCGGGCGGCGAGGCTGTCAACGACAGCTTCTACTTCGTCAGGCAGCCGCTACCGGGCGCCGGCAGCCTTACCGTCCAGGTGACGTCGCTGACCGGCATGATCTCCGCTCAGACCGGCGGCTTCATCGGCCAGCATGGGCCTGCCGGCCTGACCACCGGCCTGGTGCCGTGGGCGAAAGCCGGGATCATCATCGCCGCCAGCACCAGGCAGGGGTCGGCTTACGCCGCGATGATGGTCACCGGCAGCCATGGCGTGCGGATGCAATACGACTACACGAGCGACATCGCCGGGCTGCCCGGAGCGGTGTCCGCGGCGGCGCCGGCGTGGCTGCGGCTGGTTCGCTCGGGCGACACCATTACCGGTTACGACTCGGCCAGCGGAAGCCGCTGGACCCAGATCGGCGTCGCGCACCTGCCCGGGCTGACCGGGACCGTCCAGGCGGGCCTGTTCGCCGCCTCCCCGCTAGAGTTCACGCCCAACTTCCCCAGCTACGGCGAATCGGGCGGGTCGCTGACCGGCAGCCTCGCCACCGGCGTCTTCGATCATGTACGGCTGCAGGGCGGCGTCACGGGCGGGTGGACCGGGCAGAACATCGGCCGCGGCGGCGCAGGCTACGACGGGCCGCTGATCGGCTACCGGCAGGCCGGCGGAAAGCTCACCGTCACCGGGTCCGGTGACATCGGGCCAGTGGTCTCTGGCTCGGCCAACACCAGCTACGACACCGTCACTATCGCCGACCACCTCCTCGGCGTGTTCATCGGCCTGGTCATCCTCGTCGTCATCGCCGCGATGTTCATCACCGTGGAGTACCGGCGCGGCCTCATCCGCACCACCCTGGCCGCCAGCCCGCGGCGCGGCCGGCTGCTGGCGGCCAAGGCCGTCATCGTCGGCCTGGTCACGTTCGCGGCGGGCAGTGTGGCCGCCGCGATAGCCGTCATCGTCGGCAAGGTTGTCTCCCGTGGCGGCGGCGCGTACGTACTGCCGGTCGGCGCCCTGACCGAGGTCCGGGTGATCCTGGGCGTGGGCGCGATGCTCGCGGTCACCGCGGTCCTGGCCCTGTCGATCGGCACCGTGCTGCGCCGTAGCGTCGTCACCGTCGCCGCGGTCATCATCGCGCTCGTACTGCCCTACATCCTGGGCGTGGCCGGGATCCTGCCCGCGGCTGCGGCGCAGTGGGTGCTGCGGATAAGCCCCGCGGCCGCGTTCGCCATCGAGCAAAGCGTCCCCCAATACCACCAGGTCATCGGTCAGTACGGGCCACCCGATTACTTCCCGCTCGCCCCGTGGGCCGGGTTCGCCGTGTTGTGCGGCTATGCCGCCGCCAGCCTGGCCCTGGCCGCCTGGCTGCTGCGCCGGAGAGACGTATGAACCTGACCACCACGACCGGGCCCACGCTGCCGCGGTCGGCCGGGCCGGCCGCGGCGGCCCAGGCTACCGGGCTGCCGGACGCGCTGCGCGCTGAGTGGACCAAGCTGCGGACACTGCCCGGCACCGGCTGGATCCTGGCCACCCTCGGCGCGCTGACCATCGCCGTCGGCGCCGGGACCGACTCCGCTACCCGGTGCGCCACCGCCGTCAGCTGTACCCTCGACACCACCAAGGTCAGCCTCACCGGCATCGAGGCCGGCCAGGCCGTGGTCGCCGTCCTCGCCGTCCTCATCATCACCGGCGAGTACAGCACGGGCATGATCGCTGCTACCTTCACCGCGATGCCGCGCCGGTGGGTCGTGCTGGCCGCCAAGGCCGCAGTTCTGACCGCCATGGTCCTCGCCGCCTCGACCGTCGCGGTGGCCGGCAGTCTGACCGCCGGGCGGATCATCCTGGCCGCTAACGGCCTCATCCCGGCCCACGGCTTCGCGCTGGTGTCGGTGTCCCACGGGCCGACCGTCCGGGCAGCCGTCGGCTCGGTGCTGTATCTCGCGCTTGTTGGGCTGTTCAGCCTCGGCGTCGCCACGATCGTGCGGGACTCAGCCGCCGCCACCGGCGCCGTGCTCGGGCTGCTGTACGTCGCCCCCATCGTCGCCCTGTTCCTCGGCAGCAATCCGGTATGGCAGCACCGACTCGAGCGGTATTCCCCGGTGAACGCGGGGCTGGCCATTCAGAACACCATCGGGCTGCAGCACCAGCCGATCGGGCCCTGGGGCGGGATCGGCGTACTCGCCGTCTGGGCCTCCGCCGCGCTTCTCATCGCCGGGCTCCAGCTCCGGCTGCGCGATGCCTAGCCGGCTCCCGGGCTCAGTGCTGCGGATCAACTCCCTGGGCCCGCCGGCGGCGATTCATAGACTGGCCGAGTGAGCTTCGCGCTAACCCTGCTCGGAGAGGTGCAGTGGCGGCAGCGGCCCGTGGTCGGCGACCGTCCGCAGGCACTGCTGGCGTCTCTGGCGGCACGCGCAGGCCGGCCGGTGCCCTCCGATGAGCTGATCGAGCTGATCTGGGGCGCGGAGCCGCCGGTCAACGGGTTGAAAAGCCTGCAGGTCCTGGTATCGCGCACCCGCAGCGCGTGCGGTGCCGACGCCATTGCCCACGAGGGCGCCGGGTACCGCCTGGGCGCCGCGCCGGACGAGGTCGACAGCGTTCGGCTTACCGACCTCGTTCGTGACGCGGCGGCAGCTCTCGATCGGGATGCGGCCCTCGCGGCCGAGTTCGCGCAGCATGCCCAGGCGCTGGCGGACGGGCTGGCGACGGTCTCGGACCATGGCAACGGGCCACTGGCCGAGCTGCGCCGGGCGGCCGCCGCGGACCTCGCTGCGGCCCAGGTCATCCAGGCACGCGCAGCCAGCAGGATGGGAAACCATGCCGCCGCGCTCCCGGCGCTCGAGGTCGCCTATGCCAAGCGGCCGGACGACGAGTCCCTGCTTGCCGACTTGCTGCGCAGCGAGGCGGCCGTCCGCAGCCCGGCCGCCGCGCTCGAGCGCTTCGAGCGGTACCGCCGGGACCTTCGCGAGCGCCTCGGCGCGGACCCGGGGGAGTCGCTGCGGCGCGTGCACCGGGATCTGCTGGCGATGGACCGGCCGGTGCGCAGGGGGGTGCGGTACGAGGCGACCACGCTCGTCGGCCGTGATGGCGACCTCAGCCGGCTCCGAGCGCTGACGGCTGGCGCCCGGGTGGTCTCGATCGTCGGGGCGGGCGGGCTGGGCAAGACCCGGCTCGCCCAGGCCGTCGCGCGCGACGCCGCCGTGCCGGTCGTGCACGTCGTCGAGCTCGCCGGGGTGCTGTCCCCGGACGACGTCGTGGGCGAGGTCGGATCGGTGCTCGGTGTCCGGGAGTCGATCCAGGGTCGCCGGGTTCTGAGCCCGGAGCAGCGAGCCGACGTCCGGGGGCGAATCGCGCAGCGGCTCGCTCAGGCGCCTGGCCTGCTGGTGCTTGACAACTGCGAGCACCTGGTCAACGCGGTAGCGGACCTGGTGGCCTTCCTCGTGTCGGCCACCTCCGAGCTGCATGTTCTTACGACGAGCCGCGCGCCGCTCGGCATCGCGGCCGAGCGGGTCTACCTGCTGGATGAGCTGGCGACCGACGACGCGGCCGAACTGTTCCGGGAGCGCGCGGTAGCCGCACGGCCGAGCGTCCGCCTGCCGCAGGAAGCGGTGACCAGCATCGTCACCCGCCTTGACGGGCTGCCGCTGGCCATCGAGCTCGCCGCGGCACAGGTCCGGGCCATGGCCGTGGAGGAGATCGACCGGCGGCTGGAGAACCGATTCGCGCTGCTGCGCGGAGGCGACCGCAGCGCGCCCGACCGGCACCAGACGCTGCTCGCGGTGATCGACTGGTCCTGGAATCTTCTGGATGCGGGGGAACGACGCGCGCTCCGCTGGCTGTCATTGCTCAACGACGGGTTCACGCTCCAGGCGGCGGAGATCGTTCTCGGTGGTGACGCCGTCCCTGGGGTGCAAGGCCTCGTCGGCCAGTCACTGCTGAGCGTCCGGGAAACGACGCTGGGCGTGCGCTACCGGATGCTGGAAACGGTACGTGAGTTCGGCCGGATGCAGCTAGTCGACGCTGGCGAAGACCGGCCGGCGCGTTCCGCGGTGCGCGGCTGGGCGGTTGACTACGCGGGTGATCACGGTGGCCGCCTGGCTGGACCCGACCAGTTCGCTGCGATCGACGCCTTGGCTGCCGAGGAGACTAACCTGGCCGACGAGTTGCGCGCTGCCATCGCGGACGGGGACCAAGTCTCGCTTGTTCAGCTCCTGGCAGCTCTGGGGATGTTCTGGACGATCCGCGGTGCGCACCACCGCCCCATCGCGCTCGTCGATGCCGTGGCCGGCGCGATCAGTGACTGGCAGCCACCGCGGGAGATGCACGAAGTGGCCTGCGCGGCAGTAGCGGTCCTGCTCAGCAACAGCATTATCGGCGGCAGTGACCGGTTCGGCCAGCTCCAGTCGGTGCTGCGACGCCTTGACCGGGGCGCGGCCAGCGACCTGCGCTTGTCCGGAATGGCAACCGTCATGCTGGCGGTCGACCCGGCCGACCCCGGCGCGTTCCTCGGCCGCCTTGAGCAGCTTGCCCGCGACAGCGATCGGGACACGGCTATCGCTGCCTGCATGTGGCTCAGCAACATGCGCGAGAACACCGGAGACCCGGTCGGCGCGATCGGGGACGCGCAGCGCGCGCTGGAACTGGTCGGACGGGACGACGGGCCGTGGATGGTCGCGACGCCGCGCGCGGAGCTTGCGCGCCTCAGCATGCACATCGGTGACCGTACCGCGGCCGTCGAGCACGCCCAGGCTGCGCTGCCCGTCATGCAGCGGCTCGGCGCCGGCGACGACGAGATCCAGCTGCGGTCTCTGGTCGCCTCCTGCGCGATCATTGAGGGACGGCTGGCAGATGCCGAGGCCGAGCTTGACCGGATGGACCGGATCAGCGAGAGCTGGACGGGCTTCACCGGGACGGTCTTCCAGGACATCTGCCGGGCCGAGTTGCTGCTGGCGCAGGGCGATCATGCCGCGGGCCTGGCCCTCCACCGCGACTGCACGGCCCGGATGCGGGCGCTCACGTTTCCTGGCGTTCCCAGGACGGGCCTGGAGGCCTGGACCCTGTTCGGTGAGTCGATGACGCTGACCGCGCACGCGCACTACGCGGCGGAGGACGACAAGACGCGCGGAGACGAGCTGTTCCGCGCCTGCCGCAGCGACGCGCTGAAACTGCTCGCCGCACCGGACGCTGAACTCGACTATCCGGTCACCGGGCAGCTCCTGCTCGCCCTCGGAGCTTGGAGCCTGCTGCAGCGCGCCGCGCCGGCGGACGACGCGATCCGGTTGCTCGCGCTAGCCGACCGGTTCGCCTACAACCGGGCGGTCCCGTCGATGATGTGGGATCGGATCGCGTCCAGCGCCGAGGAATCGGCACCCGGGCTGATCGGCGAGTTCCAGGCTGAGTACGCAGGTCGCCGCCCGGCAGACCTGCTCGCGGAGGCCTGCCGGGCGGTCGAGCAGCTGCCTGCCTGACGACGCGCCTAGATGTGGCGCTTGTAGCTGTAGACAGACAGCGGCGCGAAGATCGCGATCACGGCCAGGCCGGCCAGCAGGGTCCAGCCCGCCTCGCCGCCGATCACGCCCTGATTTGCGAGGTCACGGCCCGCTGACACCAGGTACGACACGGGGTTGACCCTGACGAACGCCGCGAGCGGTCCTGGCAGGGTCTTGACCTTCACGAACGCGTTGGACAAGAACGTCAGCGGAAAGAGGATCATCATCGACATTCCCTGCACGCTGCGGGCGTTGCGGGCGATCGTGCCGATGAAGGTGAAGATCCACGCGAGCGCCCACCCGGTGAAGATCGCCAGCAGGATCGCGCCCAGCACGCCGAGCGCGCCGCCGCCAGGGCGATACCCGATGGCGATACCCGTCGCGAACGTCAGCGTCGCCGCGATCAGGTAGCGGACCAGGTCGGCGACCATCGGGCCGGCCAGCGGCGCGAGGCGGGATATCGGCAGCGACTTGAACCGGTCGAACACGCCCTTCTCCATGTCCTCGCGAAGCTGGACTCCGGTGGACATGCAGGTGGTCAGCACCGTCTGGGCGACGATGCCGGGGATCAGCAGGGGCAGATACGCCTGAACGTTGCCGGAAATGGCGCCGCCGAAGATGTAGGCGAACATCGCGGTGAACAGCAGTGGCTGTACCGTCACGTCGAAGAACTGTTCCGGGTTGCGGCGCATCTTCTTCAATGCCCGCCAGGCCATCGAGAACGTCTGGCTCACAGTTTCGCCCAGGCTCGTCCGCGGGCGGGCCCGCGCTACTGCCGCGGCGGGATCGACGATTGGCAGCCTGGCCGTCAGATGCGGTCGGGTCTGGCCTACGGTCGCGGTGCTCATCGGACCTCCAGCAGGACCTCGTCGCGGACGGTCCCGGCCGGCTGGTCCGGGCCGCCGGCGCCATGGCCGGTGAGCGTGAGGAACACCTCGTCGAGTGTCGGCTTCGCCACGCTCACCGAGGTGATCCGCACTCCGGCCTGCCGGAGCCCGATCAGTACGTCGGCGGCTCCGTCGGCGGTGTCGAGCGGCACGTTCATCCGTCCCGACTCGGGCGTCAGGACCGGCTCCCTGCCTGCCACGCGCCACACGACCTCGCGGGCGAGAGCCTGATCGGCACCCTCAGCAAGCTCCACCTGGAGCGTCGAGTTGCCCACCGAGGTCTTCAGCTCGTCCGGGGTCCCCTCGGCCACCTTGCGACCGTGGTCGATGACGGCCACCCGGTCGGCGAGCTGGTCGGCCTCGTCGAGGTACTGCGTGGTGAGCATGATCGTGCAGCCGTCCGCCACCAGGCCGCGGATGGTGTCCCACATCTGGCCGCGGGTGCGGGGGTCCAGGCCAGTGGTTGGCTCGTCCAGGAAGATCAGTGGTGGCCTGGTGATCAGGCTGGCCGCGAGGTCGAGGCGCCGCCGCATGCCGCCCGAGAACTGAGAGATCGGCTTGGCCGCCGCCTCCTCCAGGCCGAACTGCTCCAGCAGCTCGCGGGCGGTGGAACGGGCGCTGGCTGATCGCAGGCCCTGTAGCCGGCCGAACAGCCACAAATTCTCGGTGGCGGTCAGGTCCTCGTCCACTGACGCGTACTGACCGGTCACCCCGACGAGCTGGCGCACCCGATGCGGTTCGCGGGCGACGTCAACTCCGAACACCCGAGCTTGCCCGGCATCAATCGGCAACAGCGTGGCGAGCATTCTCAGCGTTGTCGTTTTCCCGGCCCCGTTCGGGCCGAGCACGCCGAAGATCTCGCCCTGCCGGACCTCTAGGTCGATGCCGTCGACAGCGCGGAACTCACCGAATGTCTTGACCAGCCCGTCGGCGTAAACGCTAGCTGCAATCGTCATAGTCGTGCCTCCTTCGCAGACCGGATTGGCGAATGCAGCAACCGTAGGCGGGCCCGGTTTCGCGGAGCCTACATCGCGGTTTCATGGACCGGTGGTCGCGATACCGCACCCGACCTGCGACGACGCCGCGTACCTAGCGAGCGCGCGGTCCAGCCCACGCGCCGCGTCGCGAGGCGATACAGGAGGTCGGGTCGCGTCAGGCACGGCAGGCCGCGGACGTGAAGGCGCCCCAGCCGAAGCTGGGGCGCCCAGCCCGATATTCGAGGGTGCCGTACGGCACTATCGAGCACGCGATCCGCGCCAGCTAGATGCACGCCGGGCGGGGCCGTTTCCGGCCCCGCCCGGCGGCGGTTGACTGGTCGTGCTTACCCGATCGTGTACTCGTAGGGGATGCCGATTACGTCAGAGCCGGTAAGCCCGCCCTCCTGGATCTCGTTGAACGCGGCGAACACGTCGATGTAGAGCGTGCCTTGCACGACGGTGCCAGAACTGCCGTTGTCAGAGGGAGTGATCGTCAGGTCGATCGTCCCGCTCTGGCCCGGCTTGATCGTGAACAGCGGGTTGAAGGTGGCCGACGACGACACGGTCTCGAGCCAG
>JASIBJ010000519.1 GCA_030045215.1 Streptosporangiaceae bacterium
TGGCATCGCTCCATCCGGGAATGGTCCGGGGCGAACACCGTAATTTCGCCGCTCCCGGACGAGCGCTCCCGCCGACCAGATGGGCTGCCACCATCCCGCGCCATCCGGCCCGGACAGCGCTATCAGGGAACCCCCAGCTGGCTGGCGTCGACCTGGCCCGGGCCCTCGTCGCGCGGAGTGGACAGGTGATGCGTAACGGCCCAGGCAGCTACTTCGGCCCTGCTGCGGGCATCTAGCTTGGACATCACGTGATGCAGGTGGACCTCGGCAGTTTTTTCGGAGATTCCCAGCACCTTGCCGATCTGCCTGTTAGTCCGGCCAGAAGCAACGAGCGCTGCCACCTGCCGCTCTCGGGGGGTGAGCGGCACCTGGCGGGGGCGGTCTGGGTCACTAGGTGCGGCGCCCGACGCAACCGCCATCGCAAGATCGGTGGCCTGCCGGGCGGGCATGGTCCGGCCGGCCTGTATGAGCCGATCAGCGTCCTGAGGCCCCAGCGCTTGGACGAGTACCCCCTCCACTGCCGAGTTCCTGGCCTGCTCGGTGTCGGGCAGGCGGGCCGCCACCCGCTCGCGCAACGCCGCCGACGCACCGATCAGCCGGGCGGCGCTCTCATAATGCGCCCATTCACTGGCGACATGGGCGAGCGCATCCAGGCACTGGGCGATCCCCCTGGGATCGTTGACGTCGATATAGATCCGCAGAGCCTCCGCCAGCAGCGAGCTCGCTTCCTCCAGGTGGCCCGGCGTGGTCAGCGTCGTGCCAAGCCCCCACGCCGACCATGCCGCCGCCCATCGATAGTCCAGTTCACGGAAGTCCCGCAGGCTCGCCCGCAGCAGCTTCGCAGCTGTCCCCAGGTCACCCTGGTCCCGGGCGAGCAGCCCCAGGTCGTGCCGGGCCCAGGCCACGCCCTGCGGGCTGCCCTCCTCGCCGAATCGTGCCTCGGCTCGCCGGTGCCAGTCAGCGGACGCATCCCACTCACCCCCCGCACGGGCCACGTGCCCCAGGAAGGCGCACGCGATCGCCACACGGCGCATGTCACCACGCTCCTCGCTGTGCTCGAGCGCCCGGCGCATAAGGCCCTGGGCACGACCCATCTCTCCCGTCGCCCAGGCCAGAACTCCGGCCGCGATAAGCACGCCAGCCTCGTTTTCCGCCGCGGGGTTATCGCTCATCACCGCCGGGTCATGACCGTCCGCCGTCACAGGGAGAACGGCGTCCACGAGCGCCTGGCCATGATCGAGATCGCCATGGGCGTAGTGGTACCAGGCGAGCGCAGTGGCCAGCGAAGTCGCCCAGGCATCCCGCCCAGCGCCCCGACAGTAGTCCAGCGCGGCACGCAGGTCGGCATGGCAGCGGGCGACACGCAGCAGCCCGGTTTGCTCGTCCGGCAGGCCGACGGACCCCTCGAACTGCGCCGCCAGACCCGCGTAGTGCTCAGCGTGCCTGGCCCGCGTTTCCTCGTCCTCGGCGTGCGATGCCAGCTGTTCTGCCGCATACTCACGCAGGCTCTCCAGCATCGAGAACTCAGCGGTCTGCTCGTCGCCAGGCAGCCGCCGGATCAGGCTTTTGTCGAGCAGCGACTCCACCATCGTGAGCGCGTCGTCCCCACTCACGGCACAAACGCTGCCCACGTCAGCCAGCGTCCAGGCGCCAGCGAACACTGACAGCCGGCGAAACAGCTCGCGCTCGCCGGAGTCGAGCAGGTCATAGCTCCAGGCGATGGCACTGCGCAGCGTCCGCTGCCGGGCTGGCACGTCGCGCGTGCTGGAGGCCAGAACCTCCATCCTGCCGCTAAGCCGAAACACGAGCTCCCCGGGAGTCAGGACCTTCAGCCTGGCCCCGGCCAGTTCGATCGCCAGCGGAAGGCCCTCAAGCCGGATGCACGCGCTGGCCAGCAGCAGCGCATTAGCAGGAGTGAGGCCGAAGCCGGGGCTGGTCCGGCGCGCGCGATCCAGCAGCAGCGCCACGGACGGATTCGCCGCCAGATAACTGAGGTCTGCGACGTCCGCCGACGTGGGCATGGCCAGGGGCGGAACCGGGAACTCCTGCTCAGCGGACAGCCGGAGCCGTTCCCGGCTGGTGGCGAGCACCCGCAGCCGCGGGCAGGCAGCGAGCACCCGGCCGACGTCCGGGACGGCGGCCAGAAGATGCTCGCAGTTGTCCAGGACCACGAGCCGTTCTTCGCGGCTCAGCACTGCAGCCAGTTGGCCAGCCAGATCCGTCCCGCCCCGTGGCTCGACGCCCACCGCCTGAGCCAATTCGACCATCACCAGCGACGGATCCCGGACCGGAGCCAGGTCGACAAACACGGGAGCGCATCCGGTGCGCTCGGCGTGAGCCGACGCGCATGCGACGGCGAGACGGGTCTTGCCAATGCCCGGCGGACCGGTGAGTGTGACCAGCCGGGCCTGCGAAGACGCCAGCATCCGGGACAAGGCCTCCAGCTCGTCGTCCCGGCCTACAAACAGGTCGCCAGGCGACGGCAGGCCGCCGTGCCATGCGCGCCCGGCGTCTCGCATCCGACTGGCCCGCCAATGTTCTCTATTCGTGCAGCCACGAGGCCTTAGGCGAGCATACGACGGGCCACCATGCCGCCGCCATCACTAGCCAAGCGAGGACAGGGCGGCCCGGCGCCATACGCCATGTAGGGGGATTCCCCGATACCGCGACGGGAGCCTGCGCCCCTACAACGGTTTCATGATGACAGCGCGCAACCGCACGGCCCGCAGCACGCTGCCGGGCTTTGCCGTCGCCGGCTCGTTCATCGAGAGTCTTGCCGTTCAGGACTTCGACCGGCTCGGCGGCGCGCTCGCCGCTGATGCCTGCCTGCGCGCCATGCTGCCCTCGGGCTTGCGGGAATGGACCGGTGCCGAGGCGATCGCACGCCGGTTCGCGCGCTGGTTCGGCGACACCCAGGACTTCGACCTCATCGAAGCTGCTGCTGACGAGGTCGGCGGCCGATTGCACTTGCACTGGCGGCTGCGGCTGCGGGCGGAGCGGCTCGGCTCCGGCTGGTTCACCATCGAGCAGCAGGCTTACGCCGACGCCGACGCCGACGGGCGCATCATCCGCCTCGATCTGCTTTGCACCGGCTACCTGCGCGAGGGCGACCATGACTGAAACCCTGGCGACCTGGGGTGGCTGGGAGCCGGCGATCCGCGACGACCCATTCGGTCACTTCGCCGAAGCCCGGGCCAGCTGTCCGGTGCGGCGGGTGCGCCTCGCCGATGGTCACGCGGCGTGGGTCGTACTCGGCTACAACGCGGTCCGGCAAGCGCTCCACGATCCCCGTATTTCCAAGGACATGCTCGCCGCCCTGGCCGAGGCCGGCGACGTGGTGGCCGAGGGCCTGCCCGGCCCGGAGTTCTCTCGGCACATGCTCAACGTCGACCCGCCTGACCACACCCGGCTGCGGCGGCTGGTGTCCCGGGCCTTCGTACCTGGAAGGATCGCCGCGCTAGAGCCGGCCATCCGGGCGATCGCCGGCAGCCTCCTTGACGAGCTGGAAGCCGCGGGTCCTGGCGCCATCGTCGACCTCGTCGAGGGGTATGCCTACCCGCTGCCGTTCGGGGTGATCGGCGAGCTGCTGGGCATCCCGGCAGCGGACCGGC
>JASIBJ010000520.1 GCA_030045215.1 Streptosporangiaceae bacterium
GAGGGCGCTGGCACGCTTCGACCAGGCCTCCGTGTCCGCCGACCTCAGGGTGGCCATGGTCTTCACGACGGCCCGTGGAGTTTGGGTATCGAAGTTCCACACCGGTAACGGACCAGTTCGCGCCGCTGCTTCCCGCGCGGCCGAGTCGACCACCGCCTCAGTGTGAGCGAATTCCTGACCGCCTGGTCCGACGAAGCTCGGGTTCGCCACGATGAGGTCCGGCGGGTCCGCTGCACATCTCTCATCCAGCCACGCCAGTAGCAGCCGGCTGAAGAGCATCGACCAGTCCCGCTCGCCCCGGTACTTATACCGACTGATTGCCCGGCGCAGCGGCCCCGACTGGTAAGCGATTGCGTGGATTCGGCCGATCCTGCGCCGGGGACTGCGGCACAACTCGTTCGCGCACCGGCCGTCGTCACGGATTCGCTGGTCGCACACCTGGCAGGCGCTTGCGTTCGGCCGTTCAAGCCGGGGTCGGGCACACACCATGCACTGCGCGGCCGACCCAGTCCGGAACTGGTCGCAGGAGTGGCAGGCCGGAAACGTCACGGGCAACTCGCATGTCATCGTGCCCACGACGTTAGGGCCCGGCACCGACAGCCCGGCCACGGTGTTGCCGTGCTCCCTGCGTCATCAGCTATTCCGGACGCGGATCGTCCTGATTTGCTTCTACTATGCGTGATCGAGGCGGATGGCCGACATTGGAAAGAGATCCGGTGAGCGAGTACACGATCAAGCCGCTCGATAACGAGACGTGGGAGGCTTTTGCCCGACTTCTCGACAAGCACAAGGGAGCGGGTTTCGGGGCTGGCTGCTGGTGCACGTGGTTCCATCCGCGGGCGGAAACTGACAACAAGGACGAGACCGGGCGGGCCTGCAAGGAGCGGCTGGTCCGCGAGGGGAAGGCTCACGCGGCCGTCGTTTTCGACGGCGACGCCGCGGTGGCCTGGTGTCAGTTCGGGTCACCGGCCGAACTTCCGGGTATTCATCACAGGAAAGAGTACGAAGCTGGCCTCGTCTCCTTGCCCGACTATCGGCTCACTTGCATCTTCGTGGACCGGAATTACCGGCGCGAAGGGCTGGCTCGGGTCGCGGTCGATGGAGCCCTGGACCTGATCGCCAGGGCAGGCGGTGGAGTCGTGGAGGCCTATCCGCACGACACTGCGGGCAAAAAGATGTCGTCCACATTCCTGTACAACGCCACGCGCAGCATGTACGAGAAGGCTGGCTTCGACTATGAGCGCCCCAAGGGCAAGAGCAACTGCGTGATGCGCAAGGTCGTGCCCGCTGCGTAGCGGCCGTTTCTGATGGCGTGGGGCTGGTGCCTGGCGTCGCAGGCCGCAGGGTCTTTGCCCCGCCCTTCATGCGCACCGAGCTTCCCGGATCGGCTCGGCCTGCACGACCACGAGGGCTGGCCGGAGTCCAGCTCCGAGCCATCGGACCACGCACCGTTGACGCCGCCGCCCGTCTCACGGGAACGCTGGCGGGGCGGAGCTGAGCCTTCCGATCACTCAGCGGCCGGACGCGCGCACCGGCCGGCCAGGTAGGGAGTCGTCGACGATGCGGGCATCCCGGACGACGAACGCGCCGTTTACCAGGACGTGCACGATTCCCGTCGAGGGACGAGTGCTCGCCGCGTAGGTGGCCTGATCGCTGACACTGCCTGGCTCGAAGACCACGATGTCGGCGTCGCTGCCGGGCCGCAGCCGTCCCTTGCGCGACATGGCGGGGACCCGATCCTGAAGCAGCCGCGCTGGAAGGAGGCTGCACCGGCGCAGTGTCTCGGTAAGGCCGAGCGGCCCGTCTGGGCCGGCGAGGATGCGCAAAGCACGGCAGAACGTCCCCGCCGTCCGCGGATGGGTGACGGCGTCCGGGCGCAGGGGCCAGGCTGCGGGCTCGGGTTCAGGGCCAGTCCAGGTCAGCGGCATCGCGTCGCTGGCGATCATCGCGCCGGGGAACTCCAGCGATCGCATCAGCAGACGGCGATCAGCAGGATCATCCTCGTCGAGCAACCTGATGATGACCAGCCCTCCGGGATCGATCGCGCGCAGCTCACGCAAGCGGTCCTCACTGGCGATCCGCTCGCCAGTCGGCGCATACGTCAGCGAGGACGGGGTCAGCCCGCGCTCACGCAGGCGCTCGGGCGCCAGGAACGCCGCCCCGATGCCGGTCATGCCTGACCCGTACGGATAGGCCTCGGTCGACACGCGCGAACCCGCTGCCTGCGCGCGCCCGACCAACTCAAGCACGCGATCCACGTAACGCTGGGACGTGCTGTTCAGGTGGCAGTAGTGCATCTGCGCGCCAGTCTCGGCCGCGGCCCTCACGATCTCCTCGGCACCGTCGATGGCCGCGCCGGGCACCATCTCGATCATGTCGCGGGCGTGCGTAAAGGTCGCCGCGTCGGCCTCCGCGGCCAGCCGGGCGACTTGAATGTACTCGGCCGGCTCGCTGCCGGGCGCGTACCCGACCAGCACTCCGATGCCGATAGCGCCGTCGGAGAGATCGGCGGACAGGCGATCGAGCATGGCCCTGATCTGCGCCGGCGCCGCGGGCTGCTGCCAGGCTGGGCTGGCGATATTTGCAAGGAACGTGGTGAGCCTGCCGTCAAGCTGCACGCTGGCGACGGCCTCCATCCGGGCCAGGGCCCAGGAGGTGGCGAAGCCGTAGTTGACCGGTCGACCCTGCGCACCGGCCTGCTTGTAAGCCTCGTTCACCGGGGTGACGCCGGCTTCCAGCTCAAGCGCGGTGGTGACGCCGTCCAGAGCCTGCAGGCGGAGGCCGGGGATGCTGTTGACGTGGCTGTGCAGGTCGATGAATCCGGCCGTCACGACGTGGTCCGCAACATCGAGGTCTACAGGCGCCGGGCCGAGCCCGTTCGCAATATCGACGACCAGCCCACCGGCAACTGCGACATCGGCGATCTCGTCTCGTCCCGACTCCGGATCGATGACCCGCCCACCGCGCAGCACAAGATCCGGTTCAGTCACTCCGGCGTGCCAGTCTGAGAGCCCGGGTGACCACCCTCATACTCCGCATTGATCGAATCGGCGACCGCCTCCGATAGCACCCTATATTGCTCACTTGTAAGCTCACCCCGGTCGTATGCGGCCGTCACGTCATCGAACGAGCCTGGAATATCGGTTCGCGGATCGAGCGCGGCGGCAGCCGCGAGCGCCATGTAACTCTCCGGATCGGGATCCAACTGCTTAACCCATGTATGGGCCCGGAAGCGCTCGGCGACCTCACTAAGGCTCACCAGCCCCGATCGGAGAGCCGCAAGAAGGTCGTTTACTTCGTCGGAGCTCAACTGTCTGCCCTCC
>JASIBJ010000521.1 GCA_030045215.1 Streptosporangiaceae bacterium
GGCCGCACCGGCACAGTCCGGGACATGGCCAACGTCATCACGTTCCTGCTCTCGCCCGCGACCAGCTGGGTCACTGGCGCCATCTGGGACGTCGACGGGGGCGTCTTGGCCGGACGTAACTAACCAACCACATCCATCTCGTGTCGAAGGGAAGTCATGAGGCCCATCTCCAAGCTGGCCGCGGTCACCACGGCCGGAGCGGCAGCGGCGGCGCTGTCCGGCCTGCCGGCCAGCGCAGCTACCGCGCATACCTCGCCAGCACAGGCACCTGCCGTCTTTGTACAGACCGACAACGCTGCCGGTAACACGATCGTCGCCTACACACCGGCAGCTGACGGCGGACTCCAGCAGGTCGGCACTTACCCGACCGGCGGGAACGGCGGGGCAACCAACGGCTCTGTCGTCGACCACCTCTCGTCGGAAGGCTCGCTGACCTATGACCGGCGGGCCGGGCTGCTGTACTCGGTCAACGCTGGCAGCAACACGATCACCGTGTTCCGGGTCTTCGGCGACACGCTTATCCGCAGCCAGGTGATCAGCTCCGGCGGCCAGTTCCCCGTCAGCATCGCCGTTCACGGCAACCAGGTATTCGTCCTCAACGCATGGGGCGGCGCCGCGGTGGCTGGCTTTCTCCAGTTCGGCGGTTACCTGATCCCGGTGCCATCGTGGACCCGCGATCTGGGCCTCGGCACCAGTTCCTCAACCGTGTTCACCGGAACGCCCGGCCAGGTCGGATTCACCCCCGACGGCTCACAGCTCGTGGTCACAACAAAGAACGCCGGCGACACCGTGGACGTCTTCGCCGATGGGCCATCCGGTCCGTCCGCCGAGCCCACCGTGACCTCGCTCCCAGGCGCGGTGCCGTTCGGGTTCACCTTCGACCGGTACGGGCACCTCGCCCTCGCCGAAACGGGCACGGACACGGTCGCCACTTTCGCCATCGCCCCCGACGGCACGCTTACCCAGCTGGGCAGCGCCGCCACGGGGCAGCTTGCGACCTGCTGGATCACTGCGGCCCCGCAGGGCACGCTGTACGCATCCAACGCGGGCAGCGGCACGGAGTCCACCTTGAGCACCGAGCCGGACGGTGCAGTGACGCTGCAGGGCACCACCCCGACAGATGCCGGCACCACCGACGCGGTGGTGTCCTCTGATGGCCGGTACCTGTACGTGCAGGCCGGCCGGCTGGGCAACGTCGACGCCTACCGCATCGGGCCGGGCGGCTCACTGACCGAGACCGGCTCGGTCACCGTCCCCGGCGCCGTCGGCGGCGAGGGCATCGCCGCCTCCTAACCGCATCATCGCCTGGCACCGGGCAGCGCCAGACTCCCGGCCACTCATCACCGGCAGGCCGTCGGCGCTGCCCGGCTGCCACATCCCGGCATCGCGGATGCCCGTCACAGCCCGTCTTGGCGGCTCGAAATCAACCTTGTTGCTCCAGCCACGCTCGCCGCCAGCACCCTGGATGAGGTGAAGGCATGTCCCACCATTTCGACAGCCCGACAGCGATCGAGGACGGTCGGCTGAACCTCGGCGACCTCTACGTGTTCCCGCAGGCGCGGGGCATGTCGACGCTCGTCGTGACCGTCAACCCGGATGCCGGGCGCTCCAACCCCACGACGTTCCGGCCGGATGCCCTGTACGAGTTTGTCATCGCCAGCGATGGCGGCACGCGTGAGGACCGAGCTTTGCGGATGAGATTCGGCGAGCCGGACGCTGACGGAATCCAGGAAATGCAGGTCCGGTACGCTGTCGGCGCGCCGAGCCGGGCAGGCACCGAGGGCACCGCACTCGGGGTCGGCCGTACCGGGGAAGTCTTCGCGCTGAGCAATGGCGGGTCAGCGTGGTTCGGCCTCGCGCAGGATCCGTTCTGGGGCGATGCCGTCGCGCTGTTCGCGTTCAATCGCGGTCTGGCCGACAACCGGTACCGACCCGAGTTGTTCTCCGGGACCCCTGGCAACCTGCTGGCTGGCCGGAACGTGACCGCCATCGCGCTTTCGATGCCGGACGTCGCGTTCGGCGGCGTCAACATCACGATCTGGGCGCGGATCAGCCTGTACGGGCACGGCCCCCAGCGACAGGTCAGCCGGGCCGCCCATCCGCTGCTGCGGTCGTTTTTCTTCCCCCAGCCCGGCGCAGATACCGAGGCGCTCAATGCCGGCTCGCCGTCCGGCGACGTCGCCGCATACAGCGACCGCGTGCGGCGGACCGCCGAGCATGTGGCAGAGCTAAGTCGAGCCGCCAACCCCGACGAGCATGGTGCGAAGCTTGTCGCCGCGTTCCTGCCCGACCAGCTCCGGTACCGGCCCGGACAGCCGGCGCGCTTTGCGCCCGGCACGGGAAACGGCCGCGACCTGCACGATGACGCGTTCGGGATCACGCTGTCGCTGATGGTCGGCCGCCCGCTTGGCCTGACCACCTCGCCCCACCCTGTCGTGCCCGAATTCCCGCACCTGGCGCCTGCGGGGCACGACGACATCCCGGCACTTGCGGACATGCTGGGGCTGCGCGAGCACGCCGCGGAACCGCCGCCCGGCTGAGTTTCAAACTGCCGGTCGTGGCCCTGAACCTTGAGTCGGCCAGGCCAGTCACGAAGCTGGCTTGGTTGGCTCGCTGGCTGCCGGCCCGGGCCCCTCAGCGTCCAGTTCTGCCCGCGCGCGGACCAGTTCCTGCCGGGCGGCCTCGCTGGGTGCCGGGTACCGCGGGTCAAGTTCGATGAGCGCATCCGCGACAACTGCTGCGGCGCAGATCCGGGTGAACCACTTGTGGTCGGCCGGCAGAACGTACCAGGGCGCCCAGGCGGTGCTGGTATGCGTCAGCATCTCGGAGTAGGCGCGCTGGTACTCATCCCAGTACTGGCGCTCGGCGATGTCGGCGGCAGAAAACTTCCAGTTCTTGTCGGGTCGATCGATCCGCTGCAGGAACCGGGCCCGCTGTTCCTGCCTGGAGAGGTTGAGAAACAGCTTGATCAGCCGGATTCCGTTGTCGGTCAGGTAGCGCTCCCAGTCGTTGATCTCCCGGTACCGGCGCTGCCAGACGTCGCGCCGCTTGGCAGCAGCCGGGATCTTCTCCCGGTCCAGGTACTCCGGGTGGACGCGGACCACCAGGACCTCTTCGTAGTGCGACCGGTTGAAGATGCCGATCTCGCCGCGGGCGGGCAGTTGCCGAGCGTGCCGCCAGAGGAAGTCGTGATCGAGTTCGGCGGCTGAGGGCGCCTTGAAGCTGGACACGTGCACGCCCTGCGGGTTGACCCCGCTCATCACGTGCCGGACCGTACTGTCCTTGCCGGCGGCGTCCATGCCCTGCAGCACGACCAGGACCGCGTAGGTGTCCTGGGCGGCCAGCCGGTCCTGGTAGTGGGCGAGCAGGTCCACGCCCTGCCGCAGCAACGCGATGCCGTCCTTTTTCTTCTGCACCCCGAACCGGTCGGCTGGGTTGTAGCCGTGTGGCAGGCTGACGGTCGTGCCAGGCGGTATTCGCAGGGGTTGCACGAACTCGGCGACCCAGCGGGCGTCCGGATGACTCATCAGTGCTGCCGCGAGCCGGTGGCGATCAGCGGCGCGGACGGTAGCTCGGGCCGGTTCCTGGCCTGGCCATGGTTCGCTGCCGTCGTCGTACTCATCGCACCTCGCTCTCTGCCAGCGCCTGTCCGCCCGTGCAACGGGTTCCCCGTGACGTGACACAGACGGCGGCGCCTCTTCCCTGGTGATGCGATTATGTCCGCTCGCTTCTTTCCCGGAACAGCCGCGGGCCAGATGGTGAAGGGGCCGCGAACTGGGCTGCCAGTGCAGGTAGCCATCCTGTCGCTGGCGCCCGGTCAGCCGGCAGTGCTCGCGCCTCTGCGCAGGTGGAAGCCTCCTCCGTGCGTGTGCACGTGCTCGCGGCCAATGGCCTGCGCCTCGGCCTGCGTCGCATACCCGATCGTCCTGCCGACATCCTCGGGCTTACCGCCCGACGGTCTCCACATGACGTGCCAGGGACCGCCCTGAGCCGCTGCCAGGCGTTTTCCGATCTCCTCGCCCACGGCGTATCGCAGCTCTGCCGCGTCGTGATCACCAGAGGGCAGGCCGATGCGCCGGTAGTAGTCATCGATGTCAACGTAGTTGTCCAGCTCGTCAACGGACAGCACGTCAGGAGGCACCTGGCCGCAGCCCTGATCCTCCCTGATCATGGAAATCACGGCGTCGGTAAACCGTCGTACCTCGGTAATGTCGGTCATGGCTACCTCCCAGCAGGCAGCCTTAGTCTCACCTGGCAGGGGCGCCCGCCAGCAGGGACCAAGGCCAGTTATCCAGCGGGTCTGAGGTCCTGCCGTGCGCAATCAGTGAACGTGCGCGATCAGTGAACGTGCGGAATCGGTGAACCAGTGACGTAGGTCCCGGTGACGTAGGGCTTGCGACCGCATCACCCCTCACCAACGACGCCTTAACGTGAGGCCAACGGGCCCGCGGGCCCTGCGGCGAGGGCTGCTCGAAGCCGGGGCTGTCAGGAGCTTGAAAGCCATGGCAACGAACCGAGTGCTGCAGATGACTGACTCTCAGACCGGCCGCACGTATGAAATCCCGGTTGTCGATGGCGCGATCCGCGCAATCGACCTGCGCCAGATCAAAGTGTCCGATGACGACTTCGGGCTCTTGTCGTACGACCCGGCGTTCCTGAACACCGCGAGTTGCCGCAGCGCCATCACCTATATCGACGGTGACCGGGGAATCCTGCGCTACCGCGGGTACCCGATCGAGGAACTGGCCGGGCAGGTGTCCTTCCTGGACGTCGCCTACCTGCTGCTACACGGCGAGGTTCCTGGCAAGGAAGAGTCTGCCGCCTGGGTCGACGAGATCACCCACCACACGTTCGTGCACGAGAACGTCAAGAAGTTCATCGACGGTTTCCACCACGATGCCCACCCGATGGGCATCCTGGTCAGCACGATCGCGGCGCTGTCCACGTTCTATCCAGAGGCAAAGGCCGTGTCCGACCAGACCCGGCAGTACGAGCAGATCGTCCGTCTCATCGCGAAGATGCCCACGCTGGCCGCGTTCGCATACCGGCACGCGATGGGCCTGCCCTACGTGTATCCGGACAACAGGCTCTCGTACGCGGGCAGCTTCCTCACGATGATGCGGCAGATGAGCGAGCCCAGGTATAGCCCCGACCCCGTGCTCGAGCACGCGCTCGATGTGCTCTTCGTCCTGCACGCCGACCACGAGCAGAACTGTTCCACCAGCACCATGCGGGTTGTCGGCAGCTCTCAGGTCGACCCGTACTCGGCCGCGGCGGCAGCTGCAGCGGCACTGTTCGGCCCGCTGCATGGCGGCGCGAACGAGCAGGTCCTACGGATGCTGCGCGAGATCGGCTCGGTCGACAACGTTCCCGCCTACATCGAGCGGGTAAAGCACGGCGACCTGCGCCTGATGGGATTCGGGCACCGCGTATACAAGAACTTCGACCCGCGGGCGACGATCATTAAGAAGGTCGCGGACCAGGTGTTCGAGGTGACCGGGCGCAACCCGCTACTGGACATAGCGCTGGAGCTCGAAAGGATCGCCCTGGCTGATGACTACTTCATCAGCCATAAGCTTTACCCGAACGTGGACTTCTACTCGGGCATCATCTATCAGGCCATGGGCTTCCCGGTCGACATGTTCCCGGTGCTGTTCGCAATCGGCCGCATGCCGGGCTGGCTGGCGCAATGGCAGGAAGGCACGACTGATGCCGAGCAGAAGATCTCGCGGCCCAGGCAGATCTACACTGGTCCGGCGCTACGGCACCTCGACGCGCCCGACAGCTGAACAAAGGCCTTACCTTCTCCTGCCAGATCAGACAGGCTGGTGCCAAAGGTCCGGGCATCTTGAGACTTCGGCCCCTGCCCGTAGCCCGAGGTGAACAGCAACTCTGACGTGCAGATTATTCGTAGCAGCGGCGGGCCCGAGGCGGATCGGGCGCCCTAGATGAGCGGAGCGGGCGATGGTGACAGAACATCCCACAGACCGCGCAGGACTCGAGGTCCTGAACTCTGAGGAGTGCCTGC
>JASIBJ010000522.1 GCA_030045215.1 Streptosporangiaceae bacterium
TCATCGGCCACCTGAATGGCAAGCTCTCTAGTCGGCACGACGACGAGCGCTCGCGGCGAGGCTGCCTCGCGCGGAGTCTGGTGAATCCGTTCCAGGATCGGGATGCCGAACGCGAGGGTCTTGCCCGTGCCAGTCCTGGCCTGGCCGATCAGGTCGTGCCCGTCCAGGGCGATCGGAAGCGTCAGGGCTTGGATCGGAAAGGCGGTGACGATGCCCTCGGCCTCCAAGGCGGCGCAAATCGGCTCAGCGATGCCGAAGTCGCGGAATGCTTTGTCGCTGCTCAGCAGCGCCGCGACCTCCGTCTCTGGGGTCTGGCTGTCATCTATCGTTGTGTACGCAGTCAGGGCTTCCGCCTCCATCAGTGGCCCGCGACCGGCAGCCTGGAACAACGCCAGCCGCCTGCTGTCGCGGGAATGCATATGGCTCTCCTGCGCGTCAGGCGTCGCCATGGCGCGGGCGACAGCCGCGCACTCGCGAAGGAGAAGCAGCGTTCCGTCAACCGGGCGTTCGTGCCTCGGTGATCGTCACGCCGAGCTATCGGTATAACGTTTCCGGGGGCCTATCACATTCCTCATGTGTATCGCGTCACAGTGTAGCAACAGCGACTTCAGGCACTTCGGAAGCGCTCCGGTGGAACTGTTACAGGGCCGGGGAGGTGCCGAATTGTTACGCTTCGCAGGTGAGTCACGACCAGCAAGATCCTCTGCCGGGAGAGCCACCTACCGAAGGCCTGCTCGATCTGCTCGGCCTGCTGGCGTATGCCTCGCTGACTGCCTTCTTCCGGATTTCCGACGATGCCGCGCTGGCGTTGTCGCTGCCGGATAAGACCGCGCTGGCGGAGCTAGCGGTGGCGGAGTTCGGCCACTTCCTGCTGCTACGCGATCGCATCGAGGAACTAGCGGCGGATCCGACGACGGTCATGCAGCCGTTCGTCGGCCCGATTGACGCCTTTCACGCGAGGACCGCGCCCTCGGACTGGCTCGAGGGTCTGGTTAAGGCCTACGTGGGGGACGAAATAGCCGCCGACTTCTATCGGGCGGTCGCGCGCGTGCTCGACCCGGCGAACCGGCAGCTCGTGCTAGCCGTACTCGCCGACACCGGGAAGACGGAATTCATCGTGGCCAGGGTGCGGGAGGCGATCGAGGCGGACCCGCGCGTCGCCGGCCGACTGGGGTTGTGGGCGCGCCGGCTTGTGGGTGAGGCGCTCGGCCAGGCTCAGCGAGTCGCAGCCGATCGCGAGCCGCTGGCACGCTTGCTCGTCGGTGACGCCACGAGCCAGCTTGGGGATATCGGGCGGATGTTCGCTCAGCTCACCGATGCCCATGCCGCCCGGATGGCGGCTCTGGGGCTGGCCGACTAGACCGGGGCAACCCGAGGGCCGCAGCCGCTACAGGTTGCTGAACCCGACCCGGCGAGGCTCGGTCCCGCCAAACTCAACGTAGGCGATCTTGTCAGCGGGTACCAGAACCCTGCCGCCCTTATCGTCCACCAGCGTGAACATCCCGCCCTGCTTGACCGCCGCCTTGAGCGCCTCTTCCACCTCGTCCGGTGCCTCATTGGTCTCAAGGACGAGCTCGCGCGGCGCCGACTGTATCCCGATCTTGACTTCCACGGCTCTCCTAATCTCGGCCTCTACGAGGCTAACGGCGAAGGTCGCGGGGCGGGCGGAACCCTGGCCCAGCTCGGCTACGCCGCGAGCGAAAAGGCTCGATGCCCTTCGCAGCGTGCCGCGGCGGCCGAAAGTCAGCTGGTGAGCGGCCAGTCGCTGATACCACGCCAGGCCAGCCTGGCCATCAACTGCTCCGCGGCATCCTTGGGAATGGCCTGATTTGTGGTCAGCCAGTAGCGCGCGCTGACCTGTGCCATGCCGACGAGGGCCATGCCCAGCAGATGAGCCTCCTCGTTGCTGACGCCGGCGTCCTCGCGAATGAACTGGCTCACCATGTCGGCGCACTCGTACATCGCGTGCTCCACGCGCGCGCGCACGGCTGGCTCGTTGCTCAGATCGGACTCGAAGACCAGCCGGAAGGCCTCTCTGGCATCGGCGACGTAGTCGTAGAACGCCTTGAAAGTTGCGGGTACTCGCTGGCGGTTGTCAGACGTCGATGACAGCGCCTCACTCATGATCTTGACGAGCTCGTTTGCGCTTTCATCCAGTAGCGCCAGGTACAGCTCGAGTTTGCCAGGAAAGTGCTGGTAGAGCACGGGCTTGCTGACGCCGGCACGCTCGGCAATCTCGTCCATCGCCGCAGCGTGGTAGCCCTGGGCCACGAAGACGTCGCGAGCCGCCCCGAGGAGCTGCAACCGGCGCGCGGGCCGCGGCATGCGCGTGCTTGCGGGCCTGGCCTGGGGCGATGCAGTCACGTAGTACTCCGGAAATGGTGCTCTCGGCGACGCCACTGCGCCGCGATCTTCCTGCAATCCTACGTCCGGGTAGGTTGCCGGGTCCTGCTAGCGGTACTCGTCGTCGTCGAGGCTCAGCTCACGGGCCTGTTCGGCCCGGTCAGCCGGGCTGGCCTCAAGCGGAAACTCGCCAAACTCGTCGGCGTCGCCCGGCACCGGGATTGCATCCTGACCCTGCTCCGCTGCGTCGGCATCCGGTGCCTCAAGTCCCATGTCACTCATCCCGGATCCTCCCGTCCCTTCGGCAATCGAACATATTGCCGAAAGACAAAATGCGGACAACACTGGTTCTATCAGTACCCGCGCCAGGGACTCACATCCGCACGGCATTCAAGACGATAATCAGTAGCGCCAGTCCCATCAGTAGCGACAGGGCCGCCGGGGTAGGGAGAAGCCATGCACAGCATGTGGAAGGGGGCAGTTTCCTTCGGGCTGGTCATGATCCCGGTGAAACTCTACGCCGCCACCGAGCAGAAGGACATCGCGTTCCGGCAGGTACATCGGGAGGATGGCGGACGAATCAGGTTCCGCCGGTTCTGCTCGATCGAAGACGTCGAAGTGGCCTACGAGGATGTCGCCAAGGGCTACGAGTTGCCGGGCGGCGAGATTGTCATCCTTACCGAAGAGGACATGGCGGAGCTGCCGCTGCCCACGACAAAGAGCATCGAGGTCGTCCAGTTCACCCCGGCCGAGCAGCTTGATCCGATCCTGTTCAACCGCAGCTACTACGTGGAGCCCGAGCCAGCAGGAGTTCGCGCATACTGCCTGCTCAGGGACGCGCTTGAGGACTCCGGCAAGATAGCCATCGCCCAGGTTGCGCTGCGCCAGCGCGAGTCATTGGCCATTCTGCGGGTCCGCGATGACGTACTCGTGCTGGAGACGCTGCTGTGGCCGGACGAAGTGCGCGTGCCGGCGTTCGGGTTCCTCGACGACGACATCGAGGTGCGTCCCCAGGAACTGCGGATGGCCGGTTCGCTCATCGAGTCGATGACCGTGGACTTCGACCCGGACGAGTATCACGACAGCTATCGCGAGGCTCTTCAGGAACTAGTGAACGCCAAGGTCGAGGGGCGTCAGGTCGTCCAGCCCGAGGCGGAGGAGCAGCCATCGGGCGAGACGTCCAGCCTCGCGGACGCCCTCCGCGCCAGCCTGGCCGCGGCCCGGGGCGGCCGTCTTGGCAGTGTGCCTGACGCTGCCGACGGCGACGAGGGCGAGGAGGAGACGACCAGGGCGCGCTCGTCCGGGGCCAGGACCCGCTCGGCAGCAGCCGGCTCAGGCAAAACGAGCGGCAAGGCCGGCCCCACCAAGACCGGCACAGCAAGGACCGGCACAGCAAGGACCGGCCCAGCAAAGACCGGCACAGCAAAGACCGGTACAGCAAAGACCGGCACAGCCAAGGCCAGCCCGGCTAAGACCGGAACCGCCAAGGCCGCCGGCTCGGGTTCGCGGGCCAAGACCGCGGCCGCCAAGACCGGACCTGGCGAGACCGGGGCGGCAGAGGGGACGGCCAAGACGCCAAGGACCAAGCGTGGTGCCGTGGCCGAGGAGTCGGCTGAGGCGCGGCGCCGGCCGCGGCGCGCGAGTTGAGCCGCGGTGCGCGAAACGAATCGCGTCGCTACCGCCGAGTAGGCTCTGACGTCATGACTGACCGGAACCTGCCCGATGCTGGCGCGACGCTGAGTCCTGATGGCTCGCGTGGCAGCGCGGCGGCCGAGGGCGGCCCGGTACTGAGCGTCGGAGCGCCGCCGGACAGCAGCGCGCCACCGGACAGCGGCACGCCACCGGAGAGCAGCGCGCCACCGGACAGCGGCACGGCATGGGGGACCAGCGCGGCACCAGACGGGAACGCGACGCCCATACCGGCGTGGCCGGGCGAACCGGTGCCGTTGCCCGTCGGCCAGGTATTCGTCCGCACCGCCCCGGCCAGGCACGACGGTGAGCCCGCGCTCTTTGTGCACGGACTCGGTGGGTCCGCCTCGAACTGGACCGACCTGATGGATCTGCTTCGCCAGCCCAATGCGCTCGGTCCTGGCAGCGCGGGCATGGCTGCAGACGCGATTGATCTCCCCGGCTTCGGCTTCTCGCCGCCTCCACCCGATGGGGACTACTCGCTGGCTGGGCGAGCCGAGGCGGTCATCGAGCTGATCGAGCGCCGCAGGAACTGGCCGGTCCACCTCATCGGCAACTCGATGGGCGGCGCGATCTCGATTCGCATCGCAGCCCGGCGCCCCGACCTCGTCCGGACCCTGACCCTCATCTCGCCCGCCCTGCCCGACCTGCGACCGCGGCTGTTGCCGGCCCGGCTCGCCTTGGTCAGCACGCCGGGCATCGGCCGGCTTGTGATGGACCACATACGGCAGCAGCCCCCCGAGCGCCGAACGGACAGGTCCATCCGCGATCTGTACGCCGACCCGAACCGGATGCAGCCGGAGCGCCGCGCTGAGGCGATCGCCGAGCTCATCCGGCGCGATGACCTTGGCTATGCCACCGACGTGCTGCTGAACTCCGGCCGGGCGCTGGTAGCCGAGTACCTTTGGCGTGGTCCCGGCTCGCTGTGGCGGGACGCGGCTCGGGTGACCGCGCCCACGCTCGTGATTCACGGCAGCCATGACCGTCTCGTCAACCCGTCGACCGCCGGGCGCGCCGCGAGGACCTTCAAGCGCTGCCGGGTCGTCGTGCTCGCGAGTGTCGGCCACGTCGCCATGATGGAGCGCCCGGACCTGGTGGCCGCCGAGATGCGCGGGTTCCTGGCGACCGCAGGAGCCACCGTGCCTGCTGCCCGCGGCGGCGCGGTGCAGGCCGGTCGCTGACTGCTCACGTCATGATCATCAAGGCCCCGAGCGTGCAGACCGCCGAGGCCGGGGCCGAGTTCGTTCCCGGAAGTTATGTGGTTATCGACGGCGGCACCGTGACTGAGGTCGGGGCGGGCGACCCGCCGCGAGACGCCGATGTCGTGCTGCCGGAAGGCGTGCTCGTGCCGGGACTCGTGGACCTGCAGGTCAATGGCTATTACGGCGTCGAGTTCCAGATCGCCGACGCGAACAGCTGGGCCAGCGTCGCGCGGCGTCTGCCCGAGACGGGGACGACAGCGTTCCTGCCGACGATGATCACCGCTCCGATCGGCGAACTCGCTGCCGCACTCGCGACGGCGGCGGAGTTCCTGCCGTCGATGAGCGACGGCGCACGGATGCTCGGAGTGCATCTGGAGGGCCCGTTCATTTCCGCGGCCCGGCGCGGTGCGCACAACCCCGCGTACATCACCGATCCGGCCCCAGCCGCCGTGACCGAACTGCTGGCGGCCGGCCGCGGCGCGCTGCGCCTGGTCACCCTGGCACCGGAACTGCCGGGCGCACTGGCCGCCATCGGCGAACTGACGGCGGCCGGGGTGCTGGTCAGCGTCGGGCACACCGATGCCACGGCCGCCCAGGTCGCGGCGGCGAGCGCGGCCGGAGCGCGGAATGTGACGCACCTGTTTAACGCACAGCGTGGGCTCGCCCACCGCGAGCCCGGCGTGGTTGGCCAGGCGCTCACCGACCCCCTGCTGACCAGCGGTCTGATCCTCGACCTCCGGCACGTGGTGGCCGCCGTGGCCAAGATCGCGTTCGCCGCCGCTCCTGGCCGGATCGCGCTGGTCACTGACGCGTCCGCGTGCGCCGGCATGCCAGCGGGGGACTACCTGCTCGGCGGCGAGCCCATCACGCTGCCCGCAGGCGACGGCGAGCCGCCGGTGCGCGCGAACGGCACGCTGGCCGGGTCGGCACTGCGGATGGACCGGGCGGTCGCGAATGCGGTGTCGTGCGGCCTTCCGCTGGCGGCCGCTGTCGCCGCCGCCACCCGCATCCCAGCCGACCTGATCGGCCGTCCCGACCTCGGGCGCCTGGTTCCCGGCGCGGCGGCGGACATGGCGTGGCTGAGTCGGGATCTCGTGGCCAGGGCGACCTGGGTCAGCGGTCGGCTGGTGTATACCGATGGTGCTGCGGACACGCTCGCCGCGGTGGCGGCATGAGGGAAGGAACTCGCAACAGCATGGCAACGGATGGAAACGCGCCGGGTCCGTCGCTGATGCGCCGGGAGATCGGGCAGCAGCCCGAGGCCCTGCGGGCGACGATCGACTCGCTGCTGCCGCGTCGCGACGAGGTGACCCGGCTGGCGGCAGACACGCGGCAGGTGCTGCTGATCGCGCGCGGCACCTCAGACAACGCGGCTGTGTACGGCAGCTACCTGATTCAGGCGCACGCCGGCCGGCTCGCGTCACTCGCGTCGCCGTCGATCGCGACCACGTACAAGGCCTCGATTGACCTGACCGGCGTGCTGGCGGTCGCGCTTTCCCAGTCGGGGCGGACCGCGGAAATCGTCGAGACGCTGGAGTGGGCGGAGGCAAACGGCGCGCGGACGCTGGCAATCACCAACGGCGGAGCCGACTCGCCGCTGGCCCTCGCTGCGGATGTCGCGTTCGTTACCGAGGCCGGCGTCGAGCGAGCAGTGCCGGCGACCAAGACGTTTACGACTGAGCTCGCGGCCCTGGCGGTTCTCGGGCTGGCCCTCGGCGCGCCGCTGGATCCTGGCGAGCTGCGGGCGGCGCCCGAGGCGATCTCGGCGCTGCTGGCCGGCCAGCTGGACCTGGCCCCGATCGTGAACGAGCTGGCGAAGGTACCTGGCGTGGTCGTGTCCGGCCGGGGCATGGCCTACTCGGCCGCTCTGGAGCTGGCGCTGAAGCTCAAGGAAGCCTGCTACCTGCACGCGATGGGCCTGTCGTACGCGGACCTGCTGCACGGGCCGATCGCGGTGGTAGACGCCGAGACGCCGGCGATCGTGATGGCGGCCGACTCTGGGCCGACGCTGGCGGGGACCGTCGACCTGGCCCGCCGCGTCACTGGCGCGGGAGCGCGGGCCTATGGCATCGGCGGCGGACCTTCGCTGGCAGCCGCCTGCTCGCGTTCGCTGGCGGCACCCGCGCTGCCTGAATGGCTGGCGCCGATCGGCCTCATTGTCCCCGGCCAGCTGCTGACCGAGGCGCTGGCCAGGCAGCTGGGCATCAACCCGGACGCCCCGCGCGGCCTGAGCAAGGTGACGCAGACCGACTGAGCCCGCCGGCTACTGCTCGCGGTAGACCTTGTACTGCGCTGCCTGGGCGCGAGGCCGCAACACCATCAGGTCGATGTTCACATGGGCCGGCCTGGTCACGGTCCAGGCGACGGCGTCAGCGACATCCATAGCGGTCAGCGGCTCGGCGACACCGGCGTATACGGCCGCGGCCTTGTCCGCGTCGCCGCGATACCGGTTCAAGGCGAACTCGGCCGTCTTCACCATGCCGGGGGCGATCTCGATCACGCGGACCGGCTTGTCGTAGATCTCGAGCCGCAGAGTCGCGGCAATCGCGTGCGTGCCGTGCTTGGCCGCGACGTAGCCGCCGCCGCCCTCGTAGGCGACGAAGGCCGCAGTGGAGGACATGAGCACGATCGTGCCCGCGCCGCTGGCGATCAGCTTCGGCAGCAGTGCCTGCACCGAGTTCAGCGTGCCGAGGACGTTCATGTCGTACATGGCCTGCCAGTCGGCGGGGTTGCTCTCGGCGATGGAGTCGGCGCCGATTGCGCCGCCCGCGTTCGCGACCAGGACGTCGCAGCGGTCGAGCGACTGGGCCAGCGCGTCGACGGCCGGGCGGTCGGTGACGTCAAGTTCGCGCGCCTCGGCGCTGCCGCCCGCGGCGGTGATCTGCTTGACCACCGCATCGAGGTGATCCAAGCGCCGGGCGGCCAGCACCACCCGATAGCCGGCCTCGGCGAGCTTGATCGCCGTCGCCGCACCGATGCCGATGCTTGCCCCGGTCACCACTGCTACGCGTGTCATGCCGCGATTCTGCCAGCAGTCGCGCCGACCGGTGGGACCGGGTATTCACGTCGTCGTAAGCCATACACGGTGGGCAAATGACCTCACGGCGACCTAGCATCGGGGCTGTGCACCTGCGTGGAGTGATCACCGACTGGGGTGGCGTGATGACCAACCCCATCATCGAGACCGTCACCGCCTGGCTCGTCGAGGACAGCATCGACCCGGCTAGCTACCGCGCGGTCATGCGTCAGTGGGTATCGGAGGCATACGAGTCGCAGGACAGCGTTAACCCGATTCACGCTCTGGAACGAGGTGAGTCCTCGCACGCCGAGTTTGAGCAGGTGCTGGCCAGCCAGCTGGTTCTTCTCGACGGCGGTCCGGTGTTGGGCGAGGGCTTGCTGGCTCGCATGTTCGCCGGGACGGTCCTGGACGAGTCCATGCTCGATCTGTTCCGCCGGCTGCACGCCGGCGGCGTGCCGACCGGCCTGCTGTCGAACTCGTGGGGCGGCAACGACTACCCGCGGGAGTTGTTCCCCGACCTGTTTGATGTTGTCGTGATCTCGGGCGAGGTCGGCATGCGTAAGCCCGAGCCACGTATTTTCCGCCACGCGGCCGGCCTGCTCGGGCTCGACCCGCAGGAGTGCGTTTTCATCGACGACATCCAGGCCAACATCACCGCGGCCGAGCAGGCCGGCTTCACCGGCATCCTGCATGCCGACGCGGCCGCGACGGCCGAGCGGTTGACGGAGCTGCTCGGGCTGACCCGCTAACCGGCTAGCACGGTATCGGTCCCGCCGGCGGTCGGGTGTGCGCGGGAGCCGACTTCGTTCCCTGGAATTGAGGGTTATCCGCGCCTTAACCTGACGGCTGTGCCCGATTATCCGCGGCCGCTCAATCCCGGCCGATCCGCTAATATGCGGGCAAACCGGCGGACCGACACCAAGCCGGAGGTCGCGCTGCGCCATGAGCTGCACCGGCAGGGCTTCCGGTATCGCAAGGACTACCGGCTGGACCTGGCCGGGGCGCGCGTACGCCCGGATATCGCCTTCACGGCCAGGCGGGTCGCGGTGTTCGTGGATGGCTGCTTCTGGCACTGCTGCCCCGAGCACGGCAGCCAGCCAGCGAACAACACCTGGTACTGGAAGCCGAAGCTCGAGCGCAACGTCGAGCGCGACCGTGCCGCCGATGCCGCGCTGACGGCTGCTGGGTGGGGCGTCGTGCGGGTTTGGGAACACGAGTCGCTTCAGGCTGCCGTCGCCGCCGTCGTTTCGGCCCTGGCCATCTCGCCTGAGCCGCGGCGGCCTCGTCAGCGGGTGGTGGCTGAGC
>JASIBJ010000523.1 GCA_030045215.1 Streptosporangiaceae bacterium
CACTGCGGACCGACGGCGTCGCCATCGTCCTGGCCACGGCCGCCCATCGCCTCGAGCTCCAGGCATGGATGGAACTGGCCGGAGTCGACGTCGCGGCAGCGAGGGCGAACGGCTCATATGTGGAGCTTGACGCCGCCGGAACGCTCGCCCAGTTCATGGTCAACGACTGGCCCGACCCGGCGGCGTTCTGGCAGGTCATCAGCCCGGTGATCCAGCACGCCAGCGAGACGGCGACGCCGGTCCGCGTGTTTGGCGAGATGGTCGCGTTGCTGTGGGAGTCGGGGCAGGTCGGAGCGGCGATAGACACCGAGGCGCTCTGGAACGAGATGGCCCGCCGATACCCCTTCCGCTTGCTCTGCGGCTACCCGGCAAAGTCCGTGTCCGGTCCGGAACTGAGCGATGCGCTGGGCCAGTTGTGTCTGGCCCATACCGGCTCGTCAGGTACACCGCCAGACCTGGGTCAGGCCGCGCTGCCCTGGCTGAGTTGATGACGCGCCCGGCCGCTAGGTTGCCGGGCCCGATTGCCTCTTGCGGCCGCGACCGCGGCGGATCCTGACTGTTCGCTCCAGGAGAGTCAGCGGCACGGCCGCGCCGATCCCGGCGAACCACAGCGTCAGCGGGTCAGCCGGAACGACACGCACTCCTTCGTCAGCGGCCAGCCCGAGCAGGCCATCCGGTGACGACGCGCCCGTGCCGGTCGATGGGCCAGCTCCGGGTCCGGCTCGGCCGGCCGCCCGTGCGTGCGGTCGGTCAGCGGTGGCTTGTGCGTGGACCCGCGCGGCGTGGACTTGTGCGGCGTGGACCCGTGCGGCGTGGACCCGTGCGGCGTGCCGTCGGTTCCTATCCGGCCGCCCTCTGGGCGAGTTAAGCCCTGGCTGATTGAAGGTCGGCGGCACCGACAGCAGCCGCACCCGGCTCGGTGGCCAGACGATCATGAAAGCACGACCCACGACCATGTTCTCGGGGATCGTGCCGTCCCGATCCCATTGGTTGCACTGCGCTCCCGGCACACTGCACAGGAAGAACCGGGAGTCCTCCGAGTCAGCTCGGTTGTCACCCATGACCCACAAGCGGCCGGGCGGCACGACAATGCTGAACCGGACCGCCGACGGCTGGCTGCCCGGGTAAAGATAGGCGCGCTCGTGCAGCGGAATCCCGTTGACCGTGATCAGGCCCTGGGCATTGCAGCAGCTGACGTGGTCGCCGGGAAGACCGATCACGCGCTTGATGTAGTAGGTCTCGGCGCCGCCGGAAACAAACAACCCGCGCACGTCGTGCAGAACTCGAGTGAACACGTTGCCGTCATGCGACCGACTTGGCGGATTCCAGGATCCAGTGCCGTTGAACACGATGATGTCGCCGCGCTGGATCTGGCTCACATGACCCACGAGCTTGTTCACGAGCACCTTGTCGTTGATCAGCAGGGTGTTCTCCATCGACTGGGATGGGATACGAAACGGCTGAATGAGGAACGCCTTCACCGTGACGGTAAGCACCAACGCCAGGACGAGGAGCAGCACCGTCTCGGTCAGCCAGGACCGCCGTCGCGTCAGCTTGGTCGCGTCATCCGAGTCAGCCGTTAAATCGTTGCTGGCTCCCGCGTCTGTTCCGGCCTCGGGACCTGTGTCGGCGTCGGCCTCGCCATCCCTGCCGGCGTCCGGATCCTTGTCGGCTCCCAGGTCGGTGGCGACCTGTGCGCCGTTCTCCAGATCGGCGCCGGCCCGCGGATCGGCGCCGGCCCGCGGATCGGTGTCAGCATGCGGGCCTGTGCGGGTGTCCGGGCCTGTGCGGGTGTCCGGGCTTGTGCCAGTGTCGGGGGCGGCGTCAGTCTCCAGGGCGGTGCCAGATTCCGTGTGGGCGCCGGATTCGATATCGGCGTCAGTCTCCAGGGCGGCGCCAGATTCCGGGTGGCCACTGGACTCCATATCGGCGTCACTCGCCGGGCCGGCCGCGGCGCCATCCATCCTCGCGCCGACTGGGCGGCCTGGCCCACCAAGCTGGTCGGCTAGCGACACAGGGTCTGACCTGCCCAGCTCGCCCGCTGCGGCCCGATCTCCCGGTCGCTCCCCACATGTGGAGCGTAATACCAGTCGATCAACCCTCAAAGGGCGCCAAGATCGCAGCACGCGAGCGAGCCGACAGTTCTCACTTGCGCACCAGACGTCTCCTGGGCTCGACCTATCCGCGCGATGCCCACCCTGCTCCCGGTGTGAAGAACAGCGTCGGGCACTGAGCTGTTCGCAGCGCAATCCATCTAAAACACGTCTAAGTCAGGCAGCGGCCGTTGGTCAGAGCACGCTGGACCGCGGTCGGCCGCGACTTTTCATCGATTCGGCTCGCAAGAACTTGGGCGTATCACTACATATTGTGAACCGAATCGATGAAATGTGGAGTCCTCGGCCGACTCAGATACGCTCAAATCCGGTATATCACTACAGACCTTTAGGCCGCGTCAAGTCAAGATCGCCTAGGCGAGGTCCATCGCATGCGCCGGGATCGCGAGCGTGGTCGGGCCGGGATCGCGAGCGTGGTCGGGCCGGGATCGCGAGCGTGGTCGGGCCGGGATCGCGAGCGTGGTGGGCCGGGCCGGGATCGCGAGCGTGGTGGGCCGGGCCGGGATCGCGGGGTCAGTCGCCTTGGCCAAGGATGAGGCCGCTGGTGGGAACGCCGGTACCCGCCGTGACCAGGACCGGGCCGGCACCTGGCACTTGGTTCACGGCGGTTCCGCGCACCTGCCGGACGGCCTCGGCGATGCCGTTCATGCCGTGCAGGTAGCCTTCGCCGAGTTGGCCGCCGTGCGGGTTGAGCGGCAGCCGACCGCCGATCTCGAGCGCGCCGCCGGCGATGAAGTGGCGAGCTTCGCCGCGCGCGCAGAAGCCGAGCTCCTCCAGTTGCATGAGCACGTACGGGGTGAAGTGGTCGTACAGCACGGCCGTACGGATATCGGCCGGCCGCAGCCCTGACTGCTGCCAAAGCTGGCGCGCCACGACGCCCATCTCCGGCAGGCCGGTCATGTCATCGCGGTAATAGCTGGTCATCGTGTACTGGTTGGGCCCGCTGCCCTGCGCGGCGGCCCGTATCACCACAAGCGGATGCTTGAGGGAACGGGCTCGGTCCACGCTGGTCACCACCACCGCCACGGCCCCGTCGGTTTCCTGGCAGCAGTCCAGCAGCCGCAGCGGCTCGCAGATCCAGCGCGACTCCTGGTGCTCGGCCAGCGTGATCGGTCGCTGGTAGAACCAGGCCGCCGGGTTGGTCGCGGCATGCTTGCGGTCGGCTACGGCCACCGCGCCGAAGTCGGCGCTAGTCGCGCCGTAGTTGTGCATGTACCGGCGGGCGGCCAGCGCGACTGTCGCCGCCGGGGTGGCCAGCCCCATCGGGTAGTGCCAGCCGGCATCGATGCTGGCCGACGTCGCGCCCTGTACCGCGCCCACCGAGACCTGCCCGAACCGGCGGCCCGAGCGCTCGTTGAGCGACCGGTAGCACGCGACGACGTTCGCCGCGCCGGCCGCGACGGCCAGCACCGCCTGGTGCACGGTGGCGCACGCCGCTCCGCCGCCGTACCCGATCTGGCTGAAGAAAGTCAGGTCACCCGCGCCGAGTTCGCGTGCGACCGCTACCTCAGCGTTTGAGTCCATCGTGAACGTGCAGAGACCGTCGACGTCGGCCGCGCTAAGCCCGGCGTCGTCCAACGCGGCTCGTACCGCCTCCACGGCGAGCTTCAGCTCGCTCCGCCCTGAGTCCTTGGAGAACTCCGTAGCTCCGATTCCGGCGATCGCCGCGACGCCCGAGATCATGACGCCCTCGCTGCAGTCGTGAGCCGGTCCGTGGTCAGCCGGACCGTGCCGGTCACGTGGTTACCGAGGCTGCACGCGCCGGTGACCGCGATGACGTGTTCACCGTGCTGCCCGGGCACTCCGCCGGCGTTGGCTTCGATGAGCTGCCCCGAGAACGTCAGGGTGTCGCCTGCGTAACACGGCGCTCCCAGCCGGATGGAGATGGATCGCACGATCGCCTCCGGGCCAGCCCAGTCGGTGACGAACCGCTGGACCAGGCCGGTCGTGGCGAGGATGTTGAGGAAGATGTCCTTGCTGCCCCGGCGCGCCGCGAAGTCGCGGTCGTGGTGGACCGGGTAGAAATCCCTGGTCGCGATCGCGGTCGAGACGATGAGCGTTGGCGTCACGTCAAGGACCAGCTCGGGCAGCGCTCCCGGCCGGGCGCGCGTGTCCTCGCGCCAGCCCGGCAGCACCAGCTCGTCGTCGATCCTGGTGAAGTCCACCCTGACCGGCAGCCCGACGCTGACCTGTTTGGGGCTGATGCCGTGCAGTTCGCCGAGCATCCGGGCACCCTCGGTCAGCTCAACCAGCGCGATCACGATCGGCAGTTGCTTGCCAGGCACGGGCGGGTGGTGGTGCACCACGTAGCTGTAGACGGTTCCGGTCCCGGCGGCGATCTGGTAGTCCTGCTTCTCGGTGGCCCCGCAATCCAGGCAGGCTGGCCCGGGCGGATGGCGCAGCGCGCCGCAGACGCCGCACCGCTGGATGCGCAGTTCGCCGATGCTGGTGCCGGCCCAGAAGAACTCGGTGTCGGGGGAGTGCGGCGGCCGCATCGCCGGGCTGACGCTCGTGGCTGCGACCGCGGCCGCCCCGCTGCCCAGGGCATCGGGCGCCGGCGGGCGGAACTTCAGCACGCGCCAGTCCATCGTGGCCACCGGCTCGTCACCGGAGTACCAGGTGTTCCTGGTCGTCACGAACCAGCCCTCGCCGAGCGCGGTCTGCTTGGGGCCGGTCACGTCGACGAGCGCCGCGCGCAGCCCGAGCATCTCGCCGTGCCGCAGGTATCGCAGGTAGGTCTGGTCGCAGTTCGTGGCCACCACCGACGTGAACCCGGCCTCGTCGAGGACGGTCATCATCTCGCCCAGCGGGTCGAACGCCCCCGGTCCGCCATCGTCCGGTTCGGAGCTATCCACATTGGAATTGTCCGAATCGGAAATGTTCGATCCCGTAGGGACGGGAGGCGGCTCGAGGCCCGGCATGGTCCAGACCTGGATCATCGCCGGGGGAGCGACGGGCTGACCATGCGGCGAGCGGGTCGCGAACTTGGGATCGCCGTACAGCGGGTTCCTGTCGCCGATGGCGTCGGTCCAGTTTCTGATGGCCGGCATGTTCACCGGGTCCCTGGCGTACCGCGGGCTGCTCTCGCCGGCCGCGGCGATCCGTCGCGCGGCCTCCCTGATCGTGTCCTCGGCGGTCATCGAGGCACTCGCGGCAGCCGAAGGCCCGCCATCGCTATCAGCTCGCGCTGCACTTCGTTGACTCCTCCGCCGAATGTCATCACGGTGTTGCGCTTGGTCTGGACGTCGAGCCAGCGCGCCAGCTCGGCCGTACGCTCGTCGGCCAGGTTGCCGTGCCGCCGGACGACCTCCGCGAGTTCGGCGCCGAGTTGCTGAACCTGCTCCGAGCCGAAGACCTTGGTCGCCGAGGCGTCCGCCACGTCGACCGTCTCGGCGACCGCGACCTGCCAATTCAGCAGCTCGTTGACCCGCTCGGCGGCGCTCGCCCTGGCCAGCGCGCGCCGGACGTCGGGCCGCTCAAGCAGCGGCCGCCCGTCCGGGCCTGGCTCG
>JASIBJ010000524.1 GCA_030045215.1 Streptosporangiaceae bacterium
CCGGTGCCCACGGTGATCAGCATCACATCCTGCTGACCTCGGGCCGCGCCCATCCGCGCTTCGGCCCAGGCAGCGGCGTTCGCGTCGTTCTCGACGATGACCTTGCGGCCGATCCGCTCCTCGACGCGCTCCTTCACCGGCTCGTCGCGCCAAGCCAGGTTCGGCGCGAAGAGCACGGTCGAGCGTGTCTCGTCCACGAACCCCGCCGCCCCGATGCCGATGGCGGTGACGTCATATCGGTCAAGCAGCTCGCGCACGGCCTCGGCGATGACATCCGCGGTGTCGTCGGGGCGCGCGGCCGGCGTGGACCGCTTCAGCTTCTCGATGATCTTCCCGTGAACGTCGACGACGCCCGCGGCAACCTTGGTGCCGCCGACGTCAACCCCGATCGTCAGGCTCATCCGATCCGTCCGGCTCGTCGGTCACATCTTGCCCGGCCAGATCCGCGCTATCGGCGGGCGCCGCCCGGTGGCCGGGCTCCGCCGACCCAGTGCCGGGCCGCTCAGTCCAGGCGCCGTGTTCCGGGATCCTAGCGCCATGCTCGGCCGCCCACGCGTCGCGCGCGGCCGACCAGTTGTCGGGAGTCTCGGCCCGGCCATCGGTTTCGTCCGGCCACGACCTGGCCGCACCGCTGCTGCGGGTGAGCACTGAGTCAAACGCCTTCAGCGCCTCCTGGACAGCCGACCCCACGACATCTCCGGCCGTCGACAGGTGATCGCTCAGGCTGGAGTTGGACTCACGCATGGCCCGGGCGGCCCGGCAGATCGGGCACCACTGACACTCTGGCGACTCCCCGACCTCGGGCGGTATCTCGGTCGTGGCTACGTCCCAGACGTTCCCCTGCTCGGTGCGCCCGCCGAGGGTGCGGCGAACCTGGCCACCGATCTCCTTGCGCATGTTCCTCGCACTCGAGCGGATCAGCCAGCGCTGGAAGTCGCTCAGCATGTCGCTGGCCTGGCCGGCCGGGCCGCCCTGTCGCGGCCTGGACTGGCGCCCCGCCTGCCTGGGCCTGGACCTGGACGCGCCGGAAGAGCCCGACGCACCCGAAGAGCCGGGAGAGCCACACGAGCGCGAAGAGCCAGACGAGCCCGAGGAGCCCGAGGAGCCCGAGGAGCCCGACGAGCCCGACGAGCCCGACGAGCCCGAGGAGCCCGAGGAGCCCGAGGAGCCGTTCGCGCGGCGGTTCTGATCGCGGTCGTCCCTCGCGCCGTCTCCACCCTGCTCCGTCATCGCTGTCACCGTCCCTGCCCGTGCTGATTGTGCCCTTGCTGGCCGGCTTCGTCGGTCCGCGCTTTCAGGCCCCTGAGTGCCGTGTCGATGATCGTTTTCTCGGCCCGCCGCTTGAGCAACCCGAGCATCGGCACCCGAGTCCCGACAGCTAGCTCGTAGCTCACCCTCGTCCCGGGCCCGTCGTCGGCCAGCAGGTAGGCACCGGACATCTCCGTCACCATCGAGCCCGGCTCGGCCAGCGTCCACCGGACGGACGTATCGCCGTCCCACTGGTAGGCCAGCACGTAGCTGTCCTTGATCACCCCGGCATTGAGGACAAACCGGACCCGTCGCGGACGGGAGTCAGGCCCCTCCTCCACGACCTCCGCACTACTTACCCCGGTCGCCCACTCAGGATAGGCCGCGAAATCGGCGATCACCCCCATCACGGCCGCGCGGGGCGCGGACATCGTGATGCTGGAGCTGGTTCTGTCGGCCATGACCGGAGCGTACCCTCTGGCGCCCGCCCAACGGACGACCCAGGCTAAGGCGCTACCCGGCTACCACTGCAAAACATACGGCCGGCCCGTGGCCCGGAAATGGCCGACGTTAATGCACTCGGTCCGGCCGATGCGGATGCGGCTCTGCAGCGGCTGGTGCACGTGACCGAACAGGGCGTACCGCGGTTGCGTTCGCTTGATCAGCATCAGCAGCGCCTCGCTGCCGCGCTCCATCCGGTGGGCCACCGTGTCGTACAGGAGGTCAGGCACCGCGGGCGGGATGTGCGAGCACAGCACATCCACGTCCCCGACCGCCGCGACCTTGGCATCGAATGCAGCGTCGTCAAGCTCGTTGGGCGTCCGGTACGCGGTGCGCAGCCCTCCGCCCACGAAACCGAACGTGCGGCCGTCCAGCTCGATCCGCTCGCCGTCCAGTACCTGCTGACCCGCCCGGATGTGCTCATCCCAGTGCCGCGGAATGTCGACGTTCCCGTAGGTCAGATAGGCCGGGACCGGCATCACGGCGAACAGCTCGGCATATTGCCTGGCCACCGCCGTCTCGATGTGCTGTCGCGGATCACCGCCGAGCCCGGCCCACAGCGCGGCGGACATCGTCCTGGCGTCCTCGAATCGCAGCGCCGTGCGCAACTCAACCAGCTCGCGGGCCTTGTCCGCGCCAAACAAGCCGGGAAATATGCCCTGGCTGTGGTCCGCATAGTCGATGAACAACAGCAGGTCCCCTAGGCATATCAGCGCGTCGGCGCCGTCTGCGGATCTGCCCAGCGCATCGGCCCGCCCGTGCACGTCGCTGACCACGTGGACCCGCATTCCACCTACAGTAGGCAAAGTCCGGCACCCGCGCCCAGCCCGCCTGACTAGGCGCCGGCCGGGTGGCGATATAACGTCCTAGAAGATCAGTTTGGGAACGTGGCAGTCCATGGAGGCGGCGTGCTCGAATACGGAATCCCGGCTCTGATCGCAGTGCCGGACGACGCCTCGCTGACCGATGTCGTGTTCAGCCGGGCCGACGTCACGCCCGGCCAGGTTGTGATCCGCAGGCGATCTGACGACGGCACCTGGTCGGACGTGACCGCCGGCCAGTTCCGCGACCAGGTGACGGCCCTGGCCCGCGCGCTGATCGCGGCCGGGATCGGGCCTGGCGACCGCGTGGGCCTGATGTCGCACACCCGCTATGAGTGGACCGTCGCTGATTACGCCATCTGGATCGCCGGTGCCGTCACCGTGCCGGTGTACGAGACCTCCTCGGCCGAACAGGTGGAGTGGATCCTGGGCGACTCCGGCGCCAAGGCTGCCTTCGCCGAGACCGACACCCACGAGCAGATCATTTCCGGCCTCCGCGACCGGCTGCCCGACCTAGCCCACCTGTGGCGGATCGACAAGCTCGACGACCTGGCGGCGGCCGGCGGCCCGGTGACGGACGAGCAGTTGCACTCTGCCCGCGCCGCCAGGTCGGCCGGGGACCTCGCCACGATCATCTATACCTCGGGCACCACCGGCCGCCCCAAGGGCTGCGAACTCACCCATCGCAACCTGCTGTCCGCCGTCCGCAACGCCATCGACGGCCCCCTGGAGGAGCTCTTCCAGGAGCCGGGGAGCTCGACTCTGCTGTTCATGCCGCTGGCGCACGTCTTCGCCCGCGTCATCGAGATCGGCTGCCTGGAGTCAGGCGCGGTCCTTGGCCACTGGCCTGACTCCTCCACGCTCGCCAAGGGCCTGCCCGAGTTTCAGCCCACGTTCCTGCTGGCCGTTCCCAGGGTGTTCGAGAAGGTCTATAACACCGCCCAGCAGACCGCGTCGGCCAGCCCGGTCAAGGCGAAGATCTTCGCCGCCGCCGCCCGCACCGCGGTCGCGGTCAGCCAGGCCAAGTCCACGGGCAACGCGCCTGGTCCCGGGCTGCGCCTGCGCCATGTCGTCTTCGACCACCTGGTGTACGGCAAGCTCCGGGCCGCGGTCGGCGGCAAGGTGGCGTACTCGGTCTCCGGCGGCGCGCCGCTCGGCGAACGGCTCGGTCACTTCTTCCGCGGGGCCGGCCTCACCGTGCTCGAGGGATACGGCCTGACCGAGACGTCGGCGGCCGCCACCGTGAACAAGCCGGGCCGGAACAAGATCGGCACCGTTGGCCAGCCCGTTCCCGGCGTGAGCGCGAAGATTGCCGACGACAGCGAGATCCTGCTCAGGGGCAGCATGATCTTCGGCGCTTACTGGCACAATCCCGAGGCGACCGCCGAGACCCTCGACGCTGACGGCTGGCTGCATACCGGCGACCTCGGCTCGCTGGATGACGAGGGCTTCCTGCAGGTGACCGGACGCAAGAAGGAACTCATCGTCACCGCGGGGGGCAAGAACGTCGCGCCCGCGGTGCTCGAAGACCGGCTGCGGGCCCACCCGCTGGTGAGCCAGTGCATGGTGGTCGGAGACGGCGAGCCGTTCATCGCCTGCCTGATCACGCTCGACCCCGAGGCTCTCGAGCACTGGAAGAAGCAGCACGGCAAGCCGGAGAGCGCGACCCCGGCCGACCTCGCGAACGACCCCGGTCTGCTCGCCGACCTCCAGGCCGCAGTGGACGACGCGAACAAGGCAGTCTCCAGGGCCGAGTCGATCCGGAAGTTCCGCGTCCTGACCGTCGACTTCACCACCGACAATGGCTATCTCACGCCGTCGCTCAAGGTGAAGCGGTCCATTGTGGCCAAGGACTTCTCGGCCGACATCGACGCCCTCTACGCCAAGTGATCTCAGCCGGACAGGATGCGCTGGAATCGCTCGGCGACCAGGTCCCAGGCCCACTCGCGCTCGACCCACGCCTGCCCCTTGTGACCCATGGCCGCGGCGCCGGCCGGGTCGGCGAGCAGCTGAGTGATCCGGTCGGCCACTGCCTCTACGCTCCGCCCGGGCACGACATAGCCGGTCTCGCCGTCCTGGATCGCGTCCGGCGCGCCGCCTGAGTCCCCGCCAACGACCGGCAGGCCGACCGCGGACGCCTCCAGGTAGACGATTCCGAGGCCTTCCACGTCGAGCCCGCCCCGCCGCGTCCGGCATGGCATGGCGAATATGTCGCCCGCGTCGTAGTAGGCGGGCAGCTCATCCCAGCCGACCGCCCCGGTGAACAGCACCGAGTCGGCCACGCCCGTCCTCGCCGCGAGGCGCTCAAGCTGCGACCGGTAGGGGCCATCGCTGACCAGCATGAGCAGCGGGCCAGGCAGGCCGGTGGCGGACGAGCCGGCCAGCACTCGCGGCCAGGCCCGAATCAGCGTGTCCTGTCCCTTGCGCGGCACCATCCGGGAAATGCAGGCCACCACCGGCCGTTCCGGCTCGATCCCGAGCCGCTTGCGGACCTCGGTTCCGCCCGCTCCCGGCCTGAACTCGGCCGGGTCGACGCCGGGCGCCAGCCGCTCCATCCGGGCCGCGGCCGCGGGCGAGAGCACCCTGGCCAGCCGGACCCGGAAGTACTCGGCCAGATAGGTAACGACGTCGACCTCGTCGCCGATCCGCCGCAGCAGCCCTCTGGCCCCCGGCAGCGCGGCCCAGCCGGCTTCGTGCCCGTGGGTGATCGCCACCAGGCGCCGGGCACCGGCCTGGCGCAGGCTCGGCGCGAGCAGCCCGAGCGGCGCGGCCGCGCCGAACACGACCGTGTCGCAGCCGTGGTCGGCCAGCAGCGCTCTGGCCCGGTCCCTGACCCCGGGCACCGGCAGCATCAGCGAGCCAGGATGGCGGATGACCGGGAATTGCTGCCTGGCGTCGAACTCCGCAGCTCCGTCCCAGGCGGGCGCGTACACGACCACGCCATCGGCGGGGAGCCGACAGGCCAGCGCGTGCACGAACGACTGGATCCCGCCGCGACGCGGCGGGTAGTCGTTCGTGACGATCAGAACCTTCGTCATTCAGGCTTCCCCCGATGCCGCCGCAAATGGCGGGGCGGCGACTGAAGATCTGAGCCTACCTGGGAGTCGCCGCCCGGCCGCCCGCGGCTCACGGCCGGACGGCGCCGTTCACGTTCTGGCGGAACCAGCCCGTAAACGCTACGAGCTGGACGTCCTGCCCAGGTTGAGGCGACTGAATCAGCTGGTTGTTGCCCACGTACAACCCGACGTGGCCACCGTCAAGGAATACCAGGATGTCGCCGGGCTGCAGGTCGTTCAGGCTGACCGGCGCCAGGTCAGCCCACTGCTCCTCACTCGTCCGCGGGATGGAGACGCCGGCGGCCGCCCAGGACATCATCGTCAGCCCCGAGCAGTCGAAGCCGTCCGGGCACGGTCCGGTGCCGCCGTACACGTACGGGCAGCCGATCTGGTCGTAGGCGTACTTCACCGCCTTCCCGGCCTGAGTGGTGGTGGCGATCGGATCCGCCACCGGGCTGGTGCCCGACTCGCCGGTGCCGGTGGCGGCCTGCTCGGCCGGCGTGAGCTCAGCGACGAGCTGCTGCTCCTGGCGGGACAACCTGTTCATCGCCTGGACCCGCTGCCGGAGGTTGGCGGCGAGCTGCTTGATGCCGATGATGGTCCGCTGCTCGATCTCCAGGGTGCTCTCCAGCTGCCTGGCCGCGGCCAGGAACGCATTGATCTCCGCGTCGTTGGTCGCCGACAGTTCCTGGAGCATCGAGGACCTGTCCAGGATCTCCTGCGCGTTGCCGTCGGTCAGCATCGTGATCGAGGTATTGATGCTGCCACCCATGTAGTCGGCCACCGCGATCCTGGTGATCTCTTCCCGAAGGACCGCGAACTGCGCGCCGTAAACGCTGAGCTGCCTTTGCACCAGCTTCAGCCGCTGCTTCGTGGAGGCCAGCTGCACCTGGACGGCGTCATATTGCTGGTCGAGCTGCCCGAGCTTGGTCTCGATCACCGTGACCCGGTGCTCGGCCTGGGAGAGTGTGGGCGTGGGCGCGGCCGCCGCGCTGCCAGTGACGGCAAGCAGTAGCCCCGCTCCCATGATGGCGGCCCCCCCGACCGCGATACCTTGCCTCCCGACTTTGTGCACCGACTTCGGCGTATGCACCGGCGTGGCACGCTCCTTCTTCCACTGTCGGCCTACCGGGTCAGCTGACGGGTTCGGGCGGTGGAAGACGGCCCTACGGCCTCGTGCTAGCCGATAACTGGCCAGCCAGACCGATTCACCCCTGGCGGCACCAACGTGAGCGCCAATCCGTTGGGTCCCCGGTTCTCCGGCCGACTGGCCGCCGGCCGTGGGAGATTCGGCTCGGCCAACCGCCGCCGCCTAGCTGACGGCTGGTGAGCGGTCGGCTCGGCAGTGACACTAGTGAAAGTCGCAGGGTAGATTCAACCGCTTCGCGCATTCTCGCGGACGAAGTTGCGGGCCCGGCAGACCGGTATTGCTATAACAACCTCATAACGTTCGCCGTCGCCATTCGCAAGCAGCCGTCACGCAGGCCTCAGGTTTATGGCGGGAACGAGGTGTCACCCCGGCCGGCCCGCAGGGCCAGCACGAGGAGCCGGGCCCGGCGGCAGCCGGGACCGATGGCGCCGGCCGGCCGGCGCGCCTGAGCCGGACTGTCGGCACCCCGGCCTAGCGTGAGTGTCGTGGCAGGAGCGCTCGCAGAGTACGACCTCGTCGTCGTGGACGTGGAAACCACCGGCTGGCTGCCAGCCGACGCGGCGATCACCGAGATCGGGGCGGTCCGGCTGAACGGCGGCGAGGTGACAGGTGAGTTCTCCTCCCTAGTCAGGCTGTACAGCCCGATCCCGGCCGAGATCTGCGAGTTGACCGGGATCACCGACGCGATGGTCAGCCGGGCACCCTCCATCTACGCGGCGATGACCGCGTTCCTGGCGTTTGCCAAGGGCTGCGTGCTCGTGGCCCACAACGCGCCCTTCGACCTCGGCTTCCTGACCGCGGCCTGCGCGGCCGCCGGGGTTCGCTGGCCGCCGACCGCGGTGATCGATACCGCCGTGCTGGCGCGGCTGCTGCTGGGACCGGAGGACGTGCCCGACTGCAGGCTCGCGACGCTGGCGGGCCACTTCCAGACCCGGACGGCGCCGTGTCACCGGGCGCTGGCCGACGCTAAGGCGACGGTGGGCGTGCTGGCTGGCCTCCTCGAGGTCGCGGCGGGCGGCCAGGCTCCCGCCGACCGAGCGCTGCTCCGCATCGCCTCCTGACCGGACCCTCCTGGGGTGGTATTGCAGCCGTCCCACGGTCTATTTTTCTGGGGGTGCGCGGCTGGCGGGGCCCCCGTGGGTACGCTGGCTCGCGCGGCTCAGGCGGCAGCCGCTCCAGGCCCGTGCTCCCCGAGGAGGACATCGTGGTCACCGCAATCGTGCTGATCAAATGCGACGTCACCAGCATTCCCGAGACCGCGGAGGCGATCGCGCAGATCCCGCAGGTCAGCGAGGTCTACTCGGTCACGGGCGAGTTCGATCTGGTTGCCATGGTCAGGGTCCGCGGCCACGAGGAACTCAGCGACGTGATCCCCGGCAACCTGAACAAGGTGCCAGGCGTGACCCACACCGAGACGCACATCGCGTTCCGCACCTACTCGCGCCACGACCTGGAGGCGGCGTTCGCGATCGGCCTGGCCGAGCCTTAGGGCCGGGCGACCGACCTGATCACATTTTGGGAGCCAGGCGCTTGCTGGCCGCGATCCAGCGCTCGAGCAGGTCGGCGGCAGCGCCCGAGTCCACCGCTGCCGCCGCCCGGCGGTAGCCGTCCGCCAGCCCCTGAACAAGCGCCTCGGGACCCGCCACCCCAGCGTCGGCGGCCAGGGCCGCCGCCGCGTTCAGCAGCACAATGTCCCGCACCGGTCCCGGCCGGCCGGCCACGAAGGCCCGCACCACCTCGGCGTTGTGGTCGGGGCCGCCGCCCTTGAGGTCGGCCGGCGCCGACCGGGCAATGCCGAGGTCGGCCGGGTCCAGGGCGGTCTGGCTGACCTGCCCGTCGTGCACGATCCAGACGGTCGACGGCGCGGTCGTCGTCAGCTCGTCCAGGCCGTCGTCACCATGAAAGACCAGGGCCGAACAGCCGCGCCCGGCGAGCACTCCGGCCAGGATCGGTCCCATCCGGGGATCGGCCACCCCGACGGCCATCGCCTTCGGGCGCGCCGGGTTGGCCAGCGGGCCCAGGAAGTTGAACACGGTCGGCACGCCGAGCTCGCGGCGCGGCACGGCGGTGTGCCGCAACGCCGGGTGATAGAGCGCGGCGAACAGGAAGCCCGCGCCCACCTCTGCCACTAGCTGCTCGGTCGCGGCCGGCGGCAGATCGATGATGACGCCCAGGGCCTCGAGCACGTCAGCGGTGCCGCAGGCCGACGAGGCAGCCCGGTTCCCGTGCTTGACCATCCGGGCGCCCGCCGCCGCGGCCGCGATCGTGCCCATCGTGGAAATATTCACGGTCCTGGCGGTGTCGCCCCCGGTGCCAACCAGGTCCACGACCCGGCCGGGAACCGAGATCGGGGCGGCATGCTCGAGCATGGCCTGGGCCAGGCCGGTCATCTCGGCCGGCGTCTCACCCTTCATCCGCAGGGCCACGCCGAACCCAGCGATCTGGGCCGGCGTCGCGGCGCCCTCCATGATCTCGTTCATCGCCCAGGCGGCCTCTTCTGCGGACAGCGATTCGCCCCGTAGCAGCGCGCCAAGCAGGGCTGGCCAGGTTGTACGCGCGTCCATTGAACGGCCACCTCGATCCGGTCGGGCGGGCGGAGCAGGTTCGCGGGAGCGCGACCTCGTTCCCATTCTGAAGGCTAAAAGCCCGGGCTCGCGCCGCCTTGGCGTGCGGCCTCAGGCGTGGTCGTGAACGGCTTCAGGGTCAGCCCCGCGCTCGCGCATCAGGCCGGCCAGGGCCCTGGCCAGGGCGACCGGGTCAATCGGGTGGCTGACAACCGCGTCGGCACGAGACCAGGTGGCGAGCCAGCCGTCGTCGGGCCTGCCGATGATCAGGAGCACTGGCGGGCAGTCATGGATCTCGTCCTTGGCCTGCCGGCAGACGCCCATCCCGCCCGCAGGCTGGGCCTCCCCGTCCAGCACCATGACATCGACGCCACCGGCGTCCAGCAGCCGGAACAGCATGGGCTCGGTGGCTACCTCAATGATCTCAGCCTCGGGCACGTCAGGGGCCGGGCGGCGGCCGATCGCAAGGCGCACTCTGCCCCGAGTGTCAGCATCATGGCTATACACGACAACCTTCATGGCAAAGGATGCTACCGACCTGGGGGGTCGGCCTACGCACGCCTACGCGGTGTCGTAATAATGGCCCCGTGGTGACAGCATCTACTGAGGTTGCTCCGCGCCCTACCGCGAGCAGACCCAACCTCGTCAGCGTGGGCACGATCATCTGGCTGTCTTCCGAGCTGATGTTCTTCGCGGCGCTTTTCGCCATGTACTTCACGATCCGCTCGGTCGACAAGGGCATGGGTCAGCCCTGGCCCAAGGCGCACCTCGACCTGGCCCTGGCCTCGGCGAACACGATCGTGCTGCTGCTGTCCAGCGTCACCTGCCAGATGGGCGTGTTCGCCGTGGAGCGCCACCAGCTGCGGCGCCGGCGCTCGATCTTCAGGTTCTGGGAGTGGGGCCTGCGCGAGTGGTACGTGCTCTCCTTCCTGATGGGCCTGTACTTCATCTGCGGCCAGGGTTATGAGTACCTGGACCTGATCCGGAACCAGCACGTCACGCTGTCCTCCAGCAACTACGGGTCGGTCTTCTTCCTGACGACCGGGTTCCACGGCCTGCATGTCACCGGCGGGCTCATCGCGTTCCTGTTCCTGCTCGGCAGGACGTTCGCGGCGAAGAAGTTCACCCTCGAGCAGCAGACCAGCGCGATCGTCGTGTCGTATTACTGGCACTTCGTGGACGTGGTCTGGATCGGGCTGTTCACCACCATCTACCTCATTCACTGACCGGGAACTGGGGAAGCTGTGAGCTGGATCACCGCGAGACGCCGGCACCCGGCAGCTAGCTACGCCCTCGTCGCGCTTGCGCTGGTCATCATCGGCGTCGGCTACGCCGTCCTGACCAGCAGCGGATCGGCGAGCGCCTCGCCCTCGTCGACGGCCAACGCAGCCCTGGTCGCCGAGGGCCACACGCTGTTCGAGGAGACCTGCTCATCGTGCCACGGGATCTTCGCCCAGGGCACGAACGTGGCGCCGAGCCTGATCGGCGTCGGTGCCGCGGCCGCTGACTTCCAGCTCAGCACCGGCCGGATGCCGGCCACGGCGCTGACCTCGGAGAATGAGCGCAAGCCGCCCAAATTCGACCCGGCCCAGATCGCCGCTATCGACGCCTTCATCGAGTCGCTGGGCGGCGGCCCGGCCGTGCCGAGCGCCGCTCAGGTGAACCCGGCGGCGGGCAACTACGGGCTCGGACAGCAGCTGTTCGAGGCCAACTGCGCCGCCTGCCACAACTTCGTCGGCGCCGGCGGCGCGCTCACCAATGGCAAGTTCGCGCCGGCGCTCACCCAGTCGACGCCGCGCCAGATCTACGAGGCCATGCTGACCGGCCCCGAGGCTATGCCGGTCTTCAACGACATGGTGGTCACCCCGCAGGAGAAGCGGGACATCATCGCGTTCGTGACTGAGGTTCGGTCTCAGCCCAACCCGGGCGGCCTCAGCCTGGGCCGGATCGGCCCGGCGACCGAGGGCCTGGTGGCGTTCCTCGGCCTGCTGCTGTTCCTGGTCTTTTGCGCACTGTGGATCACTGCGAAGCACGGGAAGGCTCATGAGTAACACGAACCCCCGAGGATCGGGCGATTCGGCCTGGCCGGAATACCTGACCGGCGGAGGCCAGAGCGGCCAAGGCGCGGACCAGCCCGAGGGGCGGGCCGCGCCGCACCGTGTGATTGGTACCCCGCCACCGGCAGCGGCCAGGACCATGCTGCCCGATTACGGCCAGGACGGCCCGGCCCCGCCTGCGCGGGAACTGCCGGCCGACCCCGACGACCCGCGGCGCGCCAAGAAAATTGAAAAGGTGGTCGCCGCCTGCTTCATCCTCGCCATGCTGGCGGGATTCGGGTTCCTGGTGGCCTACGGCACGATCGGCGTCGGCTCGATCGTCAAGGCGCGGAACTCGAACATGGCGCTGGGCGGCACGCTGGGCCTGGCCATGCTGCTGCTCGGGATCGGCGCGACTATCTGGGT